>JAYTDH010000233.1:0-3922 GCA_043736095.1 Gemmatimonas sp. | reverse complement strand
CGTCGCTTTGCGCCGAAGGCGGCGACGTGCACGCAGTCGGCGAGCGCCTCCTCGAGCGTCGCGAAGTGGCGAATCTTCTCCACGAGATCGCGGGTCCCGTGCGCGACGCCTTCGATGCGCCAGGGATCGTAGGCCACGGGCTGCACGAGTCGCAGATCCACGAACCCGAAGTTCTTCATCACGCGCACGGTGGCGGCGATGTTCACTGGGTCCTGCGGCTTGTTGAGGACAATCGCGACTTGATGCAGGACTGACATGGGCGGAAGATAGTCGGGTCGGATTGGTAACGAGCGCTCAACGCCGGCACCGCAGGCATCGTCGGCGCCCCGACCCTCGTGTAGCTTTCGTCGATGGACCTCCTCACCGATCTCCTAGCGAAGCTCCGGGACCTCGATTCCCTTGTCGCGACCGCGGGCTATGCCGGCGTCGCGCTGATTGTGTTCATCGAATCCGGCCTTCTCTTTCCGTTCCTGCCGGGCGACTCGCTCCTCGTGACGGCTGGCCTCGTCGCCGCGGCGCACGACCCGCTCGTGAATCTCAACGTCTGGACGCTCGGCGTGCTCTGCAGCGTGGCGGCAATCGCCGGCGATCAGATCGCGTACTATATCGGCCATCGGTCGGGCGACGCGCTGTTCAAGAAGAAGGACTCGCGCTGGTTCAAGCAGGAACATCTGAAAGCCGCGCATGATTTCTACGAGAAGCATGGTGGGAAGACGATTATTCTCGCGCGCTTCATGCCCTTCGCCCGCACCTTCGCGCCCGTCGTGGCCGGTGCCGCGCGCATGCACTACCCGACGTTTGTGTTCTATAACGTGATTGGTGGACTCGCGTGGATCTGGTCGATGCTCCTCACGGGCTACTATGTCGTGAAGCTGATCCCGGGCCTCGAGAACCACGTTGAGAAGTTGATCATCGGCATCATCTTTGTATCCATCATGCCGGGGATCTACGGTTGGTGGAAGGGTCGTTCCGCTCGTCAGTCCGCTGCATAATTCCGCTCGTCACTCGTCGCACTCAGGAGTCACCGATGGCGCACACTCTCCCTGCCCTTGCCTACGCCCATAACGCGCTCGAGCCGCACATCGACGCGCAGACGATGGAGATTCATCACGGCAAGCATCATCAAGCGTACGTGAACAACCTCAACGCGGCGATCGAGAAGGCCCCCGATCTCGCGAGCTGGGACCTCGAGACACTCTGCCGCGATATCGCGAAGGTGCCGGAGTCGGTGCGTGGTGCCGTACGCAACAACGGCGGCGGTCACTGGAATCACTCGCTCTTCTGGGCGACGATGGCTCCGAATGCCGGCGGTGAGCCGACCGGCGAGCTCGGCGCTGCGATGAGCAAGGCGTTCGGCGACTTCGCGAAGTTCCGTGAGGCGTACAAGGCCGCGGCCGTCGGCCGCTTCGGCTCCGGCTGGGCGTGGCTCGTCGCCGCGAAGGACGGCACCGTCACCATCGAATCCACGCCGAATCAGGACAACCCGCTGATGGAAGGGCGCCACGCGCTGCTCGGCCTCGACGTCTGGGAGCACGCGTACTACCTCAAGTATCAGAACCGTCGTCCTGATTACATCGAGGCGTGGTGGAATGTCGTGAACTGGGGTGCGGTCGCGGCACGCTATTCGGCGCGCTAGGCATTGCGCTCGGTGTTCAGAAGGCCCCGCGAACGTTCGCGGGGCCTTCTGTTTTAGTGCGACGTCGACGAACGCCGGCGGTGGCTCCCCGCTACGAGATCATCGATGCCGTGGTCGTCGGGACCACCGACATCGTCCGGAGACCGACGCGCCGCAATCATGCCGAGGAGCGGAGGCGTGAGAAAGGTCGTCGCGACGACCATCAACATCACCGCCCCGAAGCGTTCGTTCGTCAGCACGCCGGTGGCGAGCCCCAACTGCGCGAAAATCAGCCCGACTTCGCCTCGCGGCACGAGTGCGACGCCGACCAACAGTTTGTTCCCCCGGAACCACCAGGGCGCGAATCCCGCGAGCACCTTCCCGGCGACGCCAACCACGATCAGCAGACTCCCTACCACGAGCGCCTCGCGCGTCAGCAGCGCCGCGACCTCCACGGAGGCCCCGACGGAGGCGAAGAAGATCGGCACGAAGAAGAAGCCGAGTTGCGTCGCGCTCTCCTCGATCTCACGACGCTGCGGCGTCGGATGCAGGATGAGCCCGGCAGCGAACGCCCCGATAATCATCGCCGACCCCAGTCGATTGGCGAGCCACGCCAGGGCCAACGCAAACCCAAGCGCGATGATACCGAGCGCGCCCGTGACGCGAATCTTCTCGACAAGCTGAAAGAGTGGGGGAATCGCCACGCTGCCCAGCGCAATCGCAACCACGACGAAACCGACGGCGCCGAGGGTCGTCACGCCAATCCCGCCGAGCGTGAGCTCAGCACCGGCGACCATGCTCGCGACAATCGACAGGATGATCAAGCCGATGACGTCGTCGAATACCGCCGCGCCGATCACGACCTGTCCCTCCGGCGTCTTGAGTTGCCCCAGATCCGATAGCACCCGCGCCGAGATACCGATGGACGTGGCCGTGAGCGAGGCGCCGATCACGATGCTCGGGAGCATCTCGATGCCCATCCACTGCGCGACCGCGAAGCCCCCCGCAAAGGGGAGTATCACGCCGACCGTGCCGGCGAACAGCGCGGTGGCGCCGACCTTCGCAAGCGCACGAAGGTCGGTGTGCAGACCAATCTGGAAGAGCAGGATCAACACGCCGAGTTCGCTCATCGCGTGCAATACGGGGTCTGCGGGAGCGAAGAGCCGCAACGCGCTCGCGCCCAGGAGCACACCGGCAATGAGCTCGCCGAGGACTGCGGGCTGACCGATCCGCTGCGCGAGCACTCCGAGGAGCTTCGTCGCTGCGATCACAGCGACGAGCGTCAGCAAGAGCGGCCCGACGCCCCCCGCCTCGCCGGACGCAGCAAGCGACATCGGGACGGCAAGAATCATTCAACCCACGGTTGCGGGAGTCAGACCAAAACCACCGAGAACGAGCGCGGGCGCACGGGACGCGCGCCTAGCGCGCCGCCTCGCCTTCGAGGTACGTGTACCCCTCGAGCCCCGCCACGTACTCGGCGATAAACATATTCGCCTCTTCACGCGACAACCCACTCGCGGCCTGCACTTTGCGGCGGAACGTCGCTAACAGATCCGACGCGCGGAACTGCACGTAGTTCAGGACCTCAGTCACGGTGTCGCCATGTACGAGATGCGTGACCTCGTACGCCTTGCCGTGCAACCGGATGTGCACTGCATTCGTATCACCAAAGAGATTGTGCAGATCGCCGAGGATCTCCTGATACGCGCCGGTCAGGAAGATGCCGAGGATGTATGCCTCGCCGTCGCGGAAAACGTGCAACGGGAGCGAGGGCTCGCCATCGCGCCCGCCGATGAAGCGATCGATCTTGCCATCGGAGTCGCAGGTGACATCCTGAATCGTCCCGCGACGCGACGGCTCCTCATCGAGTCGATGGATCGGCATGATCGGGAAGAGCTGGTCAATCGCCCAGTTGTCGGGGAGCGACTGGAAGAGCGAGAAGTTCGCGAAGTAGCGGTCGGTGAGTGCCGCGTCGAGATCGCGCGCGATGTCGTCGAACGACGAGCGCTTCTCGGAAACGAACTTAGCCACGGCATTCAGCGTACAGAGGTAGAACTGTTCGGCGATTGCGCGCTCACGGAGCGAGAGCACGCCCGAGTTGAAGAGCTGTTGCGCCTTCTCCTTGTCGAACACGGCATCGTGATAGATCTCGCGAATCCGGCGCATCGATACGTTCTTGCGCGAGACCGTCTTGAGATCCTCGCTCATCTCGTGCAGGAGCGCGTGATCCTCCTCGCTGACCACCGGCGTCGCGGCATCGTGCGACGATTCGACATCGATCACGCTCAAGAGCAGCAGCGCGTGGTG
>JAYTDH010000232.1:0-5401 GCA_043736095.1 Gemmatimonas sp. | reverse complement strand
AGGTAAAACACGTCGTTCGAATCGAATCCCTGAAAACGCCCGAGCCGAGGAAGCGGCGCCGTGATTTCAAACGTGGCGTCCGCAGTGCCCTGGCTCGTGCGCAGGGTGAGCGGATAGCGTCCCGGCACCACGGTACCCGGGATGCGTACGTCGGCAAAGACGTACGTCCCCGCGGCGTTCACACTTACATTAGTGCACGTCAGCCGAGGACATTCGAGCCGCGCACCGGTGAGATGCTTCCCGCGAATCATCACGCGGACCGGATTTATCGTCGACCCCGTCCACCAACTCGGCGGATCGACCTTCTCCACGAGTGGAACCTGCGCGGCGAGCGGTCCGCCGAGCCCGAGAAGAATGGCGGCAAGGATTCTTCGCTGCGCGAGGAGAGGCATCAGCCGTTCCTCTCTTGATCGTCGGTGACACGTGTCACGAGCAACGCAGCAATCGCGAGGCTAATGCCACCCGCAGTGACCGCGGCCATCCGATCATTGTTCAGGAAGTTGCTCATCACCCAGCCGAAGCCGAGGGCGGCAACGATCTCAGGGATGACGATGAAGAAGTTGAAAATGCCCATGTAGATGCCGGTCTTTCCTTCTGGGATCGCCCCAGCGAGAATCGAGTAGGGCATGGAGATTGTGCTCGCCCACGCGATGCCGACGCCGACCATCGAGAGCATCAGCAGATTGGGATCCTGAATGAAGCGCACGGAGATGAGCCCTGCCGCGCCGGCGAGTAGGCAGAGCATGTGCGTGCCTTTGCGGCCAGTCCGTTGGGCGATCGGCGGTAAAAAGTGCGCGAAGGCGAAGGTGACAAGCGAGTAGGCGCCGAAACAGAGTCCTGCCCACTCAATGCCTCGCTGATAGCGCGGATCGCTCGAGTCTGTGGCACCGAACACATCCGTTGCGACCGCCGTACCAAAGTAGAGCCACATGCAGAAGAGCCCGAGCCAGGTGAAGATCTGTACCCAGGCGAGTTGGCGCATCGTCGGCGGCATGTGGGTGATGGCGTGTATGATCTCGCGAGCCACGTTGCCGATTCCAGCGCCGGCCTTCTTCTTGGCTTCGAACGCGGCCATATCCGCCGGCGGCTTCTCCGGCGTCGTGAGAATAGTGTAGAGCACCGCACCAAAGAACGCCGCGGCGCCCACGTAGAACGAGAGCTTCACCGTGAGCGGGATGCCTCCTTCGCTCGACCCCACGACACCGAACCAGTTGGTCATCATCCAGGGCATCGCCGAAGCGATGACCGCACCGAAGCCGATGAAGAACGACTGCATCGCGAAGCCGCGTGTCCGTTCCTTGGGCGGGAGGAGATCCGAGACGAAGGCGCGGAATGGCTCCATCGAGATGTTAATCGAGGCGTCGAGAATCCAGAGCAACCCCGCGGCCATCCACAGCGTACTGGAGTTCGGCATCGCCAAGAGGGCGAGCGAGCTGAGGATCGCGCCAATGAGGAAGAAGGGACGGCGACGCCCGAAGCGTGGAGACCAGGTGTTGTCGCTCAGGTGGCCGATGATTGGTTGCACGAGGAGCCCCGTGAGGGGCGCCGCGAGCCAGAGCATCGGGATTTCATCCGGCTTGGCCCCGAGGTACTCGTAGATCGCGCTCATGTTCGCCATCTGCAGACCCCAGCCGAACTGGATCCCCAAGAAGCCAAAGCTCATGTTCCAGATCGTCGAGAACTTCGTCGGCGCTGTTGCGCTCGCGGTATTCGCAGCCATATGACCTCGCTATCGCTAGCGTTGGTAGAGGTCCACCATCTCGCGCAACCGCCGGGGGATGTCCGGGGTGAGCTCGCCCCACGTGAATCGGAATCCCCAGTTGCCGGCCTGACGTCCAGGGAGGTTCATACGTGCCTCGCTACCGAGGCCGAGCAGGTCCTGCATCGGGATCAACGCGGTGTTCGCCACCGACGCCAGCGCGGCGCGGATCAGCACCCAGTGAATCTCGTTTCCCTCAAAGCCGAGGTAGCGACGCGCAAACGCCTTCTCGGCCTCGATCATCTCGTGCGTTCGAGTCGAATCGCCACCGGGCTTCGAGTTCCACCACCCGACCGTCGTATCGTTGTCGTGCGTTCCCGTATATACCACCCGCTCGCGTGGATACGTATGCGGCTGGAAATCGTTCGCGCTCCCGTCAGCGCCAAAGGCGAACTGCAAGATGCTCATTCCCGGATAGCCGAACTTTGCCCGGAGATGTTCGACTTCCGGAGTGATCAATCCCAGATTCTCCGCGACGATCGGTAGTGGGCCGAGTGCCTCGGTGATGGCGGTGAACAGTTCATCGCCCGGGGCATTCACCCAACGCCCATTGATTGCGGTGGTATCCTTGCCGGGCACTTCCCAGTAGGCCGCAAACCCGCGGAAGTGATCGATACGCACCACGTCGAAGTTCTCGAACATCGCACGCATGCGCGTGATCCACCACGAGAAGCCGTCGGCGCGCATCCGGTCCCAATCGTAGATCGGGTTTCCCCAGAGCTGTCCTGTGGCGCTGAAATAGTCCGGGGGAACACCAGCCTGTACGATCGGGAGGCCGTCCGCATCGAGCTTGAAGTAGCGCGGCTCGGCCCACACATCCGCCGAATCATGCGCGACATAGATCGGGAGATCGCCCATGATCTGGATGCCTTTCTGGGCGCAGTGCTGTTTCAGTGCGTGCCACTGCTGGAAGAACAGATACTGCACTCGGCGATGATGTTCGATCTCGGGACCGAGCTCCGAGCGCCACCGATCGAGCGCGGCCGGATCGCGATGACGCGCACCGACTTCCCACTGCGTCCACTGCACGCCGCCATGTGCTTCCTTCAGCGCCATAAAGAGTGCGTAGTCCTCGAGCCATCCACCCTCTTCGCGCACGAAGTGATGAAACGCGGCGGTGGGTTCGAAGGCGTCTGTCGCACGTCGCAGCGCGACCCGCTTGTGCGGGATCACTCGCCCCCACTCCACCTGATGCGCATCGAAGTCGCCCTCGGACCCTGGCACGTGCACGAGCATTGGGTTTCCGGCGAACGCTGAGAAACACTGGTACGGTGAGTCGCCGTACCCAGTGGGTCCGATCGGGAGAACCTGCCAGAGCTTGATACCTGAGGCGGCAAGAAAGTCGATAAAGCGGGCCGCCTGGGGGCCGAGATCGCCGATGCCCGATGGGCTGGGGAGAGATGTCGGGTGAAGCAGTACGCCAGCGGCGCGTGGGAACGTCATAGTCTGTGCAGAGGGCCCGGTGGACTCTTCGATGAGAAGCACCACCGAGCGGGGGTGGATGGGTAGCGATCCTGCGGGGTCGATGATGTGGTTCGGTTGGGTCGTTGTGGAGCGGGCGGTGTCGAGTAGCTGACGCCAGCGGTGGCCGCGTTGCGGTGGCGGCACACGCAGTGATACCTCGCGTGTTGCTCCGTTGAGTGCGATGACCGCACGGAGGTCGTCTGGACCCGCGAGTGCCGCGACCAGCGTCCGGACGCGTCCGGAGGACCAGTCCTCAAACGACATCTCGTAGCCCTCGGGATGCTGCCAAGTCACATCGTCGGGCGTACCTGGCCGTCGAGGTGCGCCCGAGAGCCATCGGTCCTCACGAAGCGCCGCAATCTCGCGTCGGAGGTTGATTAGCCGCGCGGTGAACGCGACGAGGTCGTGGTCGGCGGATTTCCAGTCGAGCCAGGTTGTCTCGTTATCCTGCGCGTACGCATTGTTGTTGCCGCGCTGCGAGTGTCCGAGCTCGTCGCCCATGGAGAGCATCGGCGTTCCGCGAGAGAAGAGCAGCGTGGCCAAGAGCGCGCGCACGTCGCGCTGGCGCCGAGCATTCACCTGCGGATCGATCGCCTGGCCCTCGATTCCGTGATTCCACGAGTGGTTCGCGTTGGTGCCGTCGCGATTCGCCTCGCCATTGGCTTCATTGTGCTTCCGCTCGTAGCTCACGAGGTCGGCGAGCGTGAAGCCATCGTGCGCGGTGACGAAGTTCACCGAACGCGATGGCGAACGTTGGCGATTGCCAAAGAGATCCGGAGAGCCGGAGAGGCGGGTGGCAAGATCTCCCACGTAGTCACCATCGCCACGCCAGAAGTGGCGCACGCGGTCGCGATAGCGATCGTTCCACTCGCCCCAGTCGTGCGGAAACTCGCCGAGCCGATAGCCACCGTAGCCGACGTCCCACGGCTCGGCGATGTGTTTGCAACCCCTGAGCACGGGATCCGCCGCAATCGCCTGCATCAACGGCGCATGCGGATCGAAGCCATCGTCTCGGCGCGCGAGCGTAGTGGCGAGATCGTAGCGGAATCCATCGACTCCGGCCCACTCCACCCAGTGCCGCAGTGTGTCGACGGCGAGTTGCGCCACGGGCGCACGATCTAGCGCGAGCGAATTCCCGCAGCCCGTATCGTTCACATAGCGCGCGGCGTCTCCGGGGATCAACCGATAGTAGGTCGCATTGTCGAGCCCGCGCAGCGAGAGTGTCGGGCCCCGTGCATCGCCCTCTCCGCTGTGGTTGAGCACGACATCGAGGAGGACCTCGATCCCTGCTTCGTGCAGTGCGTCCACGCAGGCGCGCATCTCGGCGATCCCGCCGGGCGCCAGCGCGACGTCAGGGACCATCCACCCCACGGTGTTGTAGCCCCAATAGTTCGTGAGGCCGAGCTTGACGAGATGTCCCTCGTCGACCGCCGCAGCGACTGGCATCAACTCCACCGCAGTCACGCCCAACTTCACGAGATGATCGAGGGCCGCGGGATGCGCAAGTCCGGCCACGGTCCCCCGAATCGGCATCGGAACATCGGGATGCAGCTTCGTGAAACCCTTCACGTGCATCTCGTAGATGACCGAGTCGCTCCACTTGACTGGCGCGTGGTGCCTCGGGCGCTTCGAGTAGGTCGAGCTGGCGCCGCGGTCGCGGGTCGCCTCGTAGACGGCGAGCCACGCGTCGCGCTCAGGAAGGACAATCGCCTTCGGTACATAGGGCGCGCTGTCGGTCGTGTCCTCCGTTCCATCCTCGCGTTGTCCGCGCTGCGACGCATGCAACGCGAACGGGCGATCAAGTGCACGCGCATATGGATCGACGAGCAACTTTGCCGGCGCGAAGCGATGCCCCTCCTGCGGGGCCCACGGCCCGTGCGCGCGCAGGCCGTAGCGCGTGCCCGCGGTAATCCCCTCGACGAACGCGTGAAACACCGAGCCAGTACGTTCCGGCAGCTTGATGCGCTCAAGCTCAAGTTCGCCTGTTGCATCGAAGAGACAGAGGTCAATCGCACTCGCGTAATGCGAGTAGACCGCGATGTTCGCCCCACCGTCCATCAGCGTCATCCCCAGAGGCGCGGGACTGCCCGGGAGCACGCGAGACACCCTCAGTTACTCGTCTTCTTCACGTTGGTGCGTCCGCTCGTGCGCGCGGCGCCGCGCGCCCGAGTGGACGCC
>JAYTDH010000231.1:0-15762 GCA_043736095.1 Gemmatimonas sp. | reverse complement strand
GAATGCGGGGTCGTCTCGCCGCGACTGCGTTCCTTGAAGGAAGGCATCGCGGCGGGTAGTTTTCATAGGATGGCGGAGCGCACCCTCCAGTTAGTCCTGCACTATGACGGCACGGCATTCGCCGGCTGGCAGGTTCAACCCGGGCAACGCACGGTGCAAGGGGAGTTGGAGCGGGTGCTCGCGGGGCTGTGCGGAGGTCCGGTGCGCGTGACCGGAGCGGGACGCACCGACGCGGGTGTGCATGCGCGGGGTCAGGCGGCGGGCGTCAGGGTACCGGCGCACTGGACCGCAGAGAAGATGCAGCGGGTGCTCAACGAGAAGCTCCCGATGGATATCTGGGTCGTTGGGGCGCACGAAATGGTCCCCGCGTTCCACGCGCGATTCAGCGCGACTGGGCGGCGCTACAGCTACACGGTGGGACTCGATGCGGGAGCACGGTCGCCGTTCCGGCGCCGATGGGAGTTGCAGTGGCACCGGGACTTCGACCGTGCAGCGCTGGACTGGTGTGCGGAGCAGCTCGTGGGGCGGCATGCGTTTTTCGGGTTCGCGGTGCGTGGCACCGCGCCGGAGTCTGACGACCACATCAGTGAGATCCGACTGGCTCGCTGGCGTGCGGTGGACGAGGGCGACGTGCGACGGCTGGTGTTCGACGTAGCGGCGAATCGGTTTCTGCATCACATGTGCCGCTTTCTCGTAGGGACGATGTTGCAGGTGGCGTCTGGCGCGCGGCCGCGGGAGGACTTCCCCGCACTGCTTGCCGCGCCGACCAACGACGAGGTTTCGCCGCCGGTCTCCGGCTGCGGACTCGTGCTCGAAGCAGTGCAGTATCCGCCGGAGCTGTATCTCGATCCTCGCACCCCACCAAACCAGTAGATGCGCCTCTATCTCGCGACGGTCGCGGCCGACGACATCGCTTGGGCCCACCAAGCCCAGTTGCTCGACGGCATCGTCGCGACTCCGTCGGTGCTCGCCGCGGAACTGCCGCAGGCCGACCCGCGCGAGGTCCTCGCGGAGCTGGTCGAGAGCGGCCATTCGCTCCCAATCTTCGCCAGCGTCCCGTCACTCGATGCCACGGTCATCGTGCGCGGTGCGAAGGATTTGCGCCGCATCAGCGAGCAGATCGTCATCGCCGTGCCATTCGTGGAGGATACGCTCCCAGCCATCCGGCGTCTGGCCAGCGACGGCGTCCGCTGCGCCGCGACGCTCGTGCACACCGTGGCCCAAGGCATCCTCGCCGCACGCGCGGGTGCCTCGATGGTGGTTGTGCCTGTAGATGCCCTCGAAGCGGTCGGCGAAACTGCGGAGCGCACCATTGAGTCGTTGCACGCGATTTTCCGGCGCGATGCCGTGGAGTGTGATGTTGTCGTCGCGGGACCGCCGAACGCCGCACGGTTTGGCGAGCTCGCGGCCGCCGGTGCCGACGCGGCCGTCGTGACCCCTGCCGCGCTGCGCTCGTTCCTCCAACACCCACTCACCGACCGCGGCATCGACCGCTTCCTCGTCGATGTGAGCCGTCGCGCCAAGCCGCGGCGCGCCCGATGAATCTGATTGTCCCTCGCCTCTGCCGCTCTGCGCTGGTGGCCCTGCTCGCACTCGTCGCCGCGTGCGACGGGACGCAACCCAACAACACCACCGCGCAGTCGGCGCCCGCCGCCAACCAATTGCCGGCGCCGGCTCCCGACGCGATCAACACCTCGCGCCGCACCGCTATCACCGAGGCCGTCGCGCGCGTGGCGCCCTCGGTGGTCACCGTGCAAACAGAGCGGGTCGAGCGCGCCGCCGTCACACCCTACGATGTGTTCTTCGGTACGCGCTCCGGCGAGACGGTCACACCCGGGCTCGGCTCCGGCTTCATCGTGCGGCAAGACGGCGTGATCGTCACCAACGCGCATGTCATCGCGGGCGCGACCAAAGTGCAGGTCGCGTTGCGCGACGGGACGATCTATCCGGCGACGGTTGTGGGGCAAGATGAACTCAACGATCTCGCGGTCTTGAAGATCGACGCCACCGGACTCCCGACCGCACCACTCGGCACCTCACGAGGACTGCTGATTGGCGAATGGGTTGTGGCAATCGGCAATCCCTACGGCTTTCTGCTCGGTAACTCCGAGCCCTCCGTCACCGCCGGCGTGGTGAGTGGCGTCGGGCGTAATCTCACGGGACGCGGCGATGGGCCCGGCGTGTACGTCGACATGATTCAGACCGACGCGTCCATCAATCCGGGGAACTCCGGCGGACCGCTCATCAACGCGAACGGCGAAGTCGTCGGGGTCAACAGCTCGATCTACACGCCATCCGGCGGCTCCATCGGACTCGGCTTCGCCATCCCAATCGATCGTTCACGCCGCGTGGCCGAGGATATCCTCGCGCACGGCAGCGTCCGGCGACCGTGGATCGGCGTAAAGATGCAGCAGGTCGGCGCATCGGCCGGTCGCGGCAATCTCAACTCCGGCGCCATCATCGAGTCCATCGTGCCTGGGAGCCCTGCAGAGGACGCGGGGCTGCGCGACGGCGACTTCATCGTCCGCTCCCGCGACCGCGCCATTCGGAATCCCTACGACTGGGAAGCCGAGCTCCTCGAGCTACGCGTGGGCGAGAGTGCGGAGCTCACGATTCGCCGCGGGACACGCGATTCCAAAGTCACTGTTCGCGTACGTGATCTCCCCGAGGTCACCGCCGAGAAGGTTGCGGTGCTTCGCGAGCTCGAGTTGGTCTCGCTCACTCCGGCCATCCGTGCCGAGCGTGGCCTGCGTTCGCCGCAGGGTGCCGTCGTCTACAAGGTCACGGAACGCGTCGCCCGCGATCTAGGCATCCGCGCTGGGGACCTGATTATCCAAGTGAATCGTTCACCTGTCACCGACGCGCAGCAGGCGGCGACCGTGCTCGAGTACTACATCGGGCGCGGACCAATCCGCATGTTCTTCGAGCGCAACGGCACCGTTTACTCGACCGACTTCCGTATCCGATGAGCCACGATACCTACCGCTCTCCGCTCGCCGATCGCTACGCCTCACCGGCGATGATTGGGCTCTGGAGCTTGCAGACCCGTCACGGCCTCTGGCGCCGCCTCTGGCTGGCCCTCGCCGAGGCGGAAAAGGATCTTGGCGTCGCCATTCCCGACCTCGCGCTCGAGCAGATGCGCGCCCACCTCGACGACATCGACTTCGACAGGGTCGCGACGTACGAGAACCGGTTCCGGCACGATGTGATGGCGCACATTCACGCGTTCGGTGACGTCGCGCCGGCGGCGAAGGGTGTGATCCATCTTGGCGCGACGAGTTGCTTTGTGACCGACAACGGCGATCTGATTCAGATGCGTCGCGGGCTGGAGTTGTTGCGCGCCCGAGTGATCTCGGTACTCCGCGCACTCGCCGCGTTCGCGAAGGAGTGGCGCGACGAGCCGACGCTTGGCTACACGCATCTCCAGCCCGCGCAGCTCACCACGGTGGGGAAACGCGCCACGCTGTGGATGCAGGATCTCGTCCTCGATCTTGCCGATCTGGATTATCGCCTCGCGAACATCCCGATGCGCGGCGTGAAGGGCACCACCGGCACGCAGGCGAGCTTCCTCGAGCTGTTCGGAGGCAATCACCAGAAGGTGCGGGATCTCGACACCAAGGTGTGCCACGCGATGGGATTCGCCGGCTCCATCCCAGTGAGCGGACAGACCTACTCGCGGAAGATCGACAGTCAGATTCTCGAGGTGCTCGGTGGAATCGCCGCGAGTGCCGCGAAGTTCGCGTCGGATCTCCGCATGCTGCAGAGTTTCGGCGAGATCGAAGAGCCGTTCGGCAAGGAGCAGATCGGTTCGTCGGCGATGGCCTACAAGCGGAACCCGATGCGCAGCGAGCGCATCAACTCGCTCGCCCGATTCGTGCTCTCGATTACCGGGACGGCGAACCAGACGCACAGCGTGCAGTACTTCGAGCGTACACTCGATGACTCGGCGATCCGCCGCATCACGATTCCCGAGGCCTTTTTGGCAACCGATGCGATTGTTATCCTGCTTGAGAACATCGTCACGGGGCTCGAGGTGCATCCGGCGCGCATCAAGGCGCGAATCGATCAGGAGTTGCCGTTCATGGCCACCGAAGCGCTCATCGTGCGCGCCGTGCAGGCCGGCGGCGATCGCCAGGCCGTGCACGAGATGATCCGTGTGCATTCGATCGAAGCGGCGCGCGCGATGAAGGACGAAGGCAAGGACAACGACATGCTCGAACGCCTCGCGGCGGATCCCGCCTTCCCCGTGCCGAGCGCCGATCTCGCGGCGGTGACCGACGCCTCGCGCTTTGTCGGGCGCGCTGCGCAGCAGGTCGACGACTTCCTCGCCGAAGTCATCGCCCCGATTCTCGTCGCTGCTGGCGAGGCCGCCCCACCCCGCGAGGAAGTCCGCGTATGACCTCACTCCTCGTCGGGCAGACGACCCTTCCCCTCCCTCTCGTACGCCGCGGCAAGGTCCGCGATGTGTACGCCGTGGGCGATGAGCACCTGTTGCTCGTCACGAGTGATCGCGTGAGTGCGTTCGATGTCGTGATGCGCGAGCTCGTGCCGTACAAGGGCGCCGTGCTCACGCAGCTCACCGCGTGGTGGCTCCGTTCCTTCGAGGGCGAAGTCGCGCATCATATGGTGACCTGCGATGTCGCCGCAATCATTGCGCGTGCGCCGGCGCTCTCAATCCATCGTGATGAACTCGCCGGGCGCGCGATGCTCTGCCGGCGCACCGACGTGTTCCCCGTGGAGTGCGTCATGCGCGGCTATCTCGCGGGCTCGGCATTTAAGGAGTATCAGGCCACGGGCACGCTCGCCGGCGAGAAGCTCGCTGCCGGCTTGCAGCAGAGCTCGCGCTTCGATCCACCCATCTTCTCGCCTGCGACGAAGGCCGAGACTGGGCACGATGAGAATATCACCATCGCCGCGATGGCCTCGGCGATCGGCGCTCAGGCGGCCGCCGATCTCGAGCGCCTTGCTCGGCTCATCTATACGCGCGGACGCGATCTCGCCGCGTCACGCGGGATTATCATCGCCGACACAAAGTTCGAGTTCGGCCGTGCAGCTGACGGGCGCATCTTGTTGATCGACGAAGTGATGACTCCGGATAGCTCGCGCTTCTGGCCCGCCGATCAGTGGGCCGCAGGTACCGTGCCGCCGAGCTTCGACAAGCAACCGTTGCGCGACTGGCTCGACGCCGAGCGCCGCGCGGGGCGATGGAACGGTGAGGCGCCGCCGCCGACGCTCCCGGATGAGGTCGTATCGGCCACAAGCCGTCGCTACCTCGAGGCGTACGAGCGCCTCACCGGTGCCCCGCTCGACCTGACCCGACTGCCGTGATTGCCTTGCCGAGCGTCCTGTGAACTTCGCCCGCGAAGGCATTCCCTTCATTTTGATCGCGCTCGCGCTCGCCGCGGCCGGCTACACGGCCGCGCTGTTGCGCCGTTCGTGGCCGCTCTGGCTCACGGCCTTCGTGCTGACGCTATTGGTGCTGTGGGTCGCGTACTTCTTCCGTGACCCCGATCGCACCGGCGTCCGTGGCGATGAGTACGTGATCTCGCCTGCCGATGGCCGCGTGATTGACATCAGCGAGGTCGATGAACCGACCTTCCTGAATGGGCGCGCCATCAAGATTTCCGTCTTCATGAACGTCTTCAACGTGCACGTGAACCGGTATCCGGTGAGCGGACGCGTCACGTACGTGCACTACAACCCCGGCAAGTTCCTGAACGCCGCGGCCGACAAAGCGAGTCTCGAGAACGAACAGATGTCGGTCGGCGTGCAGGGCGCGTCGCATCGCGTGCTGTTCCGGCAGATCGCCGGACTCGTCGCACGGCGCATTGTGACGTACAGTCGGGTCGGAGACGATGCCGATCAGGGCGAGCGCATGGGAATCATTCGGTTCGGCTCGCGCGTGGATGTCTTTATTCCCGTTGGTAGCACAGTGAAGGTTCAACTCGGCGAGCGCCCCGTCGCCGGCACCACCATCCTTGCGGAGCTTCCCAAATGATGACCCGTCGTCGTCTCCCGCGTCCGTCGTTGGTGATGCTCCCCAACAGTCTCACGCTCGCCAATCTCTTCTTTGGCATCTTTGCCATCGTCTCGGCGGCCCGCGGCCAGCACATCCAGGCGGGGTGGTACATCGTGATCGGTGGGTTCTGCGACGCGCTCGACGGGCGCATCGCGCGCGCGACAAACACGGGATCCGCATTTGGCGAGGAGCTCGACTCGCTCGTGGATGCGATCTCGTTCGGACTCGCGCCGGCCCTGATGATGTACTTCGCCGTGCTACGGCACGCTGGCTGGGATTGGATTTTCGTCTTCATCTTTGCGGCGTGCGCGGTGATGCGCCTCGCGCGCTTCAACGTCGAGCAGGCGGGCAAGGCGAAGGACTACTTCAAGGGACTCCCCAGCCCGGCCGCTGGCGGCACACTCGCGACGTACTACTGGTTCAGTCAGACGCCGCTCTACAACCAGACGTTCATCGCTGAGTGGCCGTGGCAGACGATTCTGCGGTTCTTGATGCTCGGCCTCGCCGCGCTGATGATCAGCAACGTGCCCTTCCCGTCGTGGCCCAAGTTCACCTTCCGCACGGTGCACGGCACGGTCGGCATCTTGGTGTTCTTCGCCAGCATCTACGCGCTGTTCTTCCTGCCGAAGGAGTTTTTCTTCCCGTTCGGCGTGTTGTACGTGATCACCGGTATCATCCTCGCGGTGGTGCGCGGTGTCTTCGAACTTCCTTCGCCCTTCGACGAGCCGGATGAGCTCGAGGAAGACGGCGATCCGCTCTCCGAGGTAGTCAAGTCGTGACGCTGTTCCGTGTCTCCGTGCATATCGTTCCGCGAAAGGGCCTGCTCGATCCGCAAGGCAAAGCGGTCGCCGACGCACTACACACCCTCGGCTTCGCGGCGGTCGGTGACGTCCACGTCGGACGCCACCTCGTGATTGAAACCAAGGCGGCCGATGCCACAGCGGCCCAGGCTGCCGTGCGCGATATGTGCGGTCGCTTGCTCGCGAATCCGGTGACCGAGGATTACGAGATTGCCGCAGTGGTCGCGGTATCCGGCGCATGAAGGTCGGAGTCGTCACCTTCCCTGGCTCGAACTGCGATGAGGACGCGGTGCTCGCCATCGTCGAACATCTGCACGAGGAGGCCGTCCGCCTCTGGCACAAGGACCATGACCTCCAGGGCGCCGATGTCATCATCCTCCCCGGCGGCTTCAGTTACGGCGACTACCTGCGCTCCGGCGCAATCGCACGCTTCTCGCCAATCATGCAGGAAGTAATCGCCCACGCGAAGCGCGGCGGCCCAGTCATCGGGATCTGCAATGGTTTCCAGATCGCCTGCGAAGCGGGACTCCTCCCGGGCGCGCTGCTGCGCAACGAGAGTCTCCAGTTCCGCGCGATTCCGGTGACGCTGCGTGTCGAGAACACCGATACCGTCTTCACGCGAGCCGCCACGACGGGGCAGCTCCTCACGATGCCCATCGCGCACGGCGACGGCCGCTTTACCGCCGATGATGCCACGATTGCGCAGCTCGAAGGCGAGGGCCGCGTGGTCTTCCGCTACGTGGACGCCGCTGGCGAACCCACCGTGGCGGCGAATCCGAACGGGGCACTGCATAACATCGCTGGCATCACCAACGCGACTGGCACCGTCGTCGGACTGATGCCCCACCCCGAGCGAGCGCTCGAGCCGTTGCTCGGCTCCAGCGATGGTCTTGTGTTGTTCCAAAGCTTGCTTGCAGGGGTGAAGGCCTAGTGGCCTTCACTTGCATTCCACATCCTTAAGCCTTCCTCTCCGATGTCGACCGACAACAAGCCCAGCAAGAACGAAGACGAGTACTTCCTCCTGCAAGATCAGGAACTCATCAAGGCCAATCGCGCCAAGCTCGATAGCGAGCGCACGGCAACCAAGCGGAAGGAGCATCTGCACAAGTGCCCGAAGTGTGGCGGCGATCTCCAGGAGCAGGAGTTCGACCACGTTCGCGTGGACCGATGCCCGGAGTGCAAGGGCATGTGGCTCGATGCGGGCGAACTCGAGATGATCACCAAGGTCAAGGATTCGCATATCGGCGGATTCCTCAAGGACATCTTCAAGGGACTTGGCTCCAAGTGAGCGCGACGCCACGCGCCGGCGATCCGGTCATCACCCCCGCGCTCGTTGCTGAGCACGGACTGACGCCGTCTGAGTACGAACGTCTCGTGAACATGCTCGGCCGGACGCCGACGTTTACTGAACTCGGGATCATCTCCGCGCTCTGGAGCGAGCACTGCTCGTATAAGCATTCGCGCCCGGTGCTCAAGACACTCCCCACCGAGGCGCCTTGGGTGCTACAGGGTCCGGGCGAGAATGCCGGCGTGATCAGCATCGGCGACGGACTCGCGGTGGCATTCAAGATCGAGTCGCACAATCACCCCTCAGCGGTTGAACCCTATCAGGGCGCCGCGACGGGCGTCGGCGGCATTTTGCGCGATGTGTTCACGATGGGTGCACGTCCGATCGCGATGCTCAACTCGCTCCGCTTCGGATCGCTCGAGACGCCGCGCGTACGCTATCTCGTAAGTGGCGTCGTGAAGGGAATCGGCGACTACGGCAACTGCATGGGAGTGCCGACCGTTGCCGGCGAGGTGATGTTCGACGCCGCATACGAGGGCAACCCACTCGTGAATGCGATGTGCGTCGGGATTATGAAGGAAGACGAACTCATCCGCGCGAAGGCCGAGGGCATCGGCAACCCAGTCATCGCGGTGGGCGCACGCACCGGCCGCGATGGGATTCACGGGGCATCGTTCGCCTCAGAGGATCTCTCGGACGAGAACGAGGCGAAGCGCCCGCGCGTACAGGTCGGTGATCCCTTCACCGAGAAGTTGCTCCTCGAGGCCTCGCTTGAGCTTATCCGCAGCGGACACATCGTCGCCATTCAGGATATGGGCGCGGCAGGCCTCACCTCGAGTTCAGCCGAGATGGCCGAGCGCGGTGATGTAGGCGTAACGATCGATACACTGAAAGTCCCCGTGCGTGAAGCCGGGATGACGCCCTACGAGATTCTCCTCAGCGAGTCACAAGAACGCATGCTCGTCGTGGCCAAGAAGGGCCACGATGGCGAGGTGAAGAAGATTCTCGCCAAGTGGGATCTCATCGCTGAAGTGATTGGTGAGGTGATCGCCGAGCCCGTGTATCGTGTCACCGAGGGCGATCACGTGGTCGCGGAATTCCCGGGAACGCGTCTGGTCACCGATTGCCCACAGTATCACCCTGAGGCAAAGGAGAGCATCGAGGCCGTCGCGCGTCGCAATCGCAACGTGCACGCGATCGCCGAACTCCCGAGCGAGTCCGACCCCGCCTGGACGCTTGAGCGCCTGCTGCAGGCTCCGACAATCGCCAGCAAGTATTGGATTCATCGCCAGTACGACTCCACCGTGCGCACGAGCACCGTGATGGGCCCTGGTCACGCCGACGCCGCGGTGCTGCGCATTCGCGGCACCAAGAAGGCGCTCGCGGTGAAGACCGACTGCAACGGCCGCTATGTCTTTCTCGACCCGCGAGTCGGCGGCCGCATCGCCGTCGCCGAAGCCGCACGAAATGTGGCCTGCACTGGGGCAACCCCTCGGGCAATCACGAACTGCCTGAACTTCGGCAATCCCAAAAAGCCTGAGGTGTTCTTCCAGTTCCGTGAAGCCGTGTACGGCATGGGCGATGCCTGCCGCGCGCTTCACACCCCCGTTACGGGCGGGAATGTCTCGCTCTACAACGAGAATCCGCAGGGAGCGGTGTATCCCACGCCGACCATCGGCATGGTGGGCGTGCTCGAGGACGCGGCCCACGCCACCGGCATGCGCTTCACCACCGTCGGCGACACCATCGTGCTGCTCGGTGAGAACTCCGATGAGATCGGTGGCTCGGAGTATCTCTCGTGGGTGCACGGTGTGGTTGCCGGTGCGCCACCCCGATGCGATCTCGAGGGCGAGAAACAGTTGATCGATGCGCTGCTCGAAGCGATTCGTGCCGGTCACGTGCGCTCCGCGCACGACTGCTCCGAGGGCGGACTCGCCGTGGCACTGGCGGAGAGTTGCATGGCCGACCGCGCAGATCCGCTCGGTGCGGAGATTGACCTCGCATCGTGGCAGGCATTAATCCCACGCGCGTTGCTATTTGGCGAGGCGCAGGGACGCGTCGTGGTTTCCACCGCGAACGCCCCGGCCGTTCTCGCCATCGCGTCATCGCATCACGTACCAGCGCGCATCATCGGGCGCGTCACCGCTCCCGCCAGCGGCCTCCAGATTGTCAGCGGCATCACAAAGCTCAGCATCTCGACGGCCCGCATGATCGATGCGTACCACGAGGCCATTCCTCGCGCCATGTCCCGCGCAGCGGCCGAGGCCGTCATCTCCGATCCCGCTCTGGCGGGAGGAGCACTCTAGGATGTGCGGTATCTTCGGTATCAGTGGCCACGCAGACGCGGCGGCCATCACGCACCTCGGCCTCTACTCGTTGCAACACCGCGGACAGGAGTCGGCGGGGATCGTGGCGGTCGATGACGGCGAGGTGCACGCGATTCGTGCGATGGGGCTCGTCTCCGACCAGTTCTCCCCCGACAAGATGAAGTCCCTCACGGGGTCGGTCGCGATGGGACACACTCGCTACTCAACTGCCGGCGCATCGACAATCGAGAATGCGCAACCGGCGCTCGTGCATTTTCGCGGGGGCCATATCGCGCTCGCGCACAACGGCAATCTTACCAACGCGCTCGATCTTCGCGGCAAGCTGGAAGATGATGGCTCCATCTTCAGTTCCTCGGCGGACAGCGAGGTCGTGGTGCATCGCCTCGCGAAGTCGAAGGCCGACAAGCCGGAGGAAAAGCTCGCCGAGGCACTCGACGGCGTTGAGGGTGCCTATTCCCTCCTCGTGATTATCGGTGACACACTCGTCGCGGCGCGCGATCCGCTCGGCTGGCGTCCGCTCGTGATGGGGCGACTCAACGGTTCCGTCGTATTCGCATCGGAGACCTGCGCGCTCGACATCGTCGGGGCGACAGTGGAGCGTGAGGTGAAGCCCGGTGAGATTATCGCCATCGCACCCGATGGCACCGTGCGGACGATGGAGCGTGGCGCTGCCCCAAAGTTGCATCGCTGTGTGTTTGAGTACGTCTACTTCGCACGTCCAGACTCGCGCGTGTTCGGTGGCTCGGTAGATCGCGCTCGTCGCGCGCTCGGGCGTCGCCTTGCGATCGAGCATCCGGCGCCAGGCGCGGACTTCGTATTCTCCGTGCCCGACTCCTCGAACTCCGCCGCACTGGGATTCTCGGAGATCAGCGGCCTCCCGTTAGAGCTCGCGCTGATTCGCAATCACTATGTTGGGCGCACCTTCATCCAGCCCACTCAGGCCGGCCGCGATGCAAAGGTCAAGGTGAAGTACAATGCGGTACGTGAGGTGCTCGAAGGCAAGTCGGTCGTGATGGTGGACGACTCCATCGTCCGCGGTACCACGACCCGCGGCCTCGTCTCGCTCGTGCGCGGCGCGGGTGCGAAAGAAGTGCATATGCGGGTCTCGTCGCCCCCAATCACGGGTCCCTGTTGGTACGGCATCGACACACCGGATCGCGATCAGTTGATCGCCGCGAAGCACAGTACCGAGGAGATCGCCCGTCAGATCGGGGTGGATTCGCTTGGCTACCTCTCACTCGAGGGGATGCTCGGTGCGGTTCCTGATGGTCCCGACGGCTTCTGCCACGCTTGTTTCTCGGGGCAGTATCCCACCCAGCCACCAAGTGTCGGTCCAGTCCGGATCCGACGCGCGTAACGCCCCACCGCCTCGCGGCGGGAGATCGCGCCGTGCAGAAGTCCGTCTTCTTTTTCGGAAATGGTACCGCCGAGGCCACGCGAGATGATCGCGACTTCCTCGGCGGAAAAGGCGCGAATCTTGCCGAGATGACGAACCTCGGGGTGCCCGTGCCCCCAGGGTTCACCATCGCCTGCAACCGCTGCGATGCCTATCTCGCCACGGGCAAGATTCCCGCGGATCTCTCGCCCGAAGTCGAGCGTGCGTTGCTGCGCCTCGAAGAAGCCGCCGGCCGGACCTTCGGCGACACGAGCAATCCCCTGCTCGTATCAGTGCGCTCCGGCGCACGTGTCTCCATGCCCGGCATGATGGAGACAATCCTGAATCTCGGGCTGAATGACGAGACGGTGCGCGGACTCGCTGCACAGAGCGGAAGCGATCGCTTCGCCTACGATTCGTATCGGCGCTTGCTGCAGATGTACGGCGATGTGGTCCTCGGTGTGCCGATGCATGACTTCGAGCATCTCTTAGCGGCAAAGCGTCTCATGAGCGGCGCCAAGACAGACGCCGAACTTCCCGCCGCCGTACTCATCACGCTCGTTGGTGAGTATCAGGCGCTCATCAAGACGGTCACAGGCAAGCCCTTTCCGCATGATCCGCGCGAGCAGCTCTGGGGAGCGATAGAGGCGGTCTGGCGCTCGTGGACGCTCAAGAAGGCGGTTGACTACCGGCGCGTGAATCACATCGCCGAGACACCGGGCACAGCGATTAACATCGTCGCGATGGTGTTCGGCAACCTCGGGGATGATTCCGGCACAGGGGTGGCCTTCACACGTAATCCGAGCACCGGAGAGCGCCGCTTCTATGGCGAGTTCCTCGTGAACGCGCAGGGCGAGGATGTCGTCGCCGGCATCCGCACGCCGGAGCCAATTGAGCTGATGGCGCAACACCTGCCGCAAGCCTATGAGGATCTGCTCCGCACGCAGGCGCTGATCGAGACGCACTTCCGCGATATGCAGGACCTCGAGTTCACGGTCGAGAAGGGAAAGCTTTATCTCCTCCAGACCCGCACGGGCAAGCGCACCGCCGCTGCCGCCGTGCGCATTGCGCGTGATCTCGTCTCTGAGGGGATGATCACGCGCGCCGAGGCATTGGAGCGCGTTCCCGCCAATCAACTCGATCAGCTGTTGCACCCCATCATCGACACGAGCACGAAGCACAAAGCGATCTGCAAGGGGTTGCCGGCCAGCCCCGGCGCAGCGAGTGGCATGGTGGTGTTCGATGCTGATGTCGCGGAATCACGAGGGGCGCGTGGTGAGAGCGTGATCCTCGTCCGCGATGAGACGACGCCGGAGGATTTCCACGGTATTGTCGCGGCGCGCGCGGTACTCACCGCCCGCGGCGGGATGACATCGCACGCGGCGGTCGTGGCGCGCGGCATGGGTAAGTGCGCCGTCGTTGGATGCGACGCGATTCGCGTGCACACAGCTAATCGCCGCTTCTCCGTGGGTGAGGTCGAAGTCGCCGAGGGCGACTGGATCACGCTCGATGGTGGAACCGGCGAAGTCTTCCTCGGCGATCTCCCCACGATGCCGAGTGAAGTGATGCAAGTGAACGCGGGGACGCTCTCGGCCGCCGATGCACCGGTGTACCGCGGCTTCGCCGAGTTGTTGGGGTGGGCGGACGACCAGCGCCGCCTCAAGGTGCGAGCGAATGCCGACACGCCGCACGATGCGCGCGTGGCGCGCGGCTTCGGCGCCGAGGGCATTGGGCTCTGCCGCACGGAGCACATGTTCTTCGACGGCGATCGCATCCATGCGATGCGCGAGATGATTGTGGCGCACGACGAAGGCGGTCGGCGACGCGCCCTCGCGCGGTTGCTGCCGATGCAGCGGGTGGACTTCGAGGGGATATTCGAAGCGATGCACGGGTTCCCCGTGACCATCCGCCTGCTCGATCCACCGCTCCACGAGTTCCTCCCGCACGGCGGCGAAGAGGCGAAGCTCTTGGCGCGCCGGATCGGCGTAACGCGGCGCGAGCTGATGCATATCGTCGAGGGACTCCGCGAGACCAACCCGATGCTTGGGCATCGCGGCTGTCGCTTGGGCGTCACGTATCCGGAGATCACGGAGATGCAGGCGCGTGCGATCTTCGAAGCGGCGAGTGCCTGTCAGTCGCGCGGTATCGCTGTGCTCCCGGAGATCATGATCCCGCTCGTCTCGACTGTTACGGAGTTCCGGCATCAGCGCTTGATTGTGGATCGCATTGCCGCGCTCGTGGAGCTTGAGACGAGTGTGAAGGTGCACTACCTCGTGGGAACGATGATTGAGCTCCCGCGTGCGGCGCTCACGGCCGGCCAGATCGCCAAGGAAGCCGAGTTCTTTTCGTTCGGCACGAATGACCTAACGCAGACGACACTGGGGATGAGCCGCGATGACGCCGGGCGATTCCTCCCGTACTACGTGGAAATGGGCATCCTCAGCGAGGACCCGTTCCAAGTGCTCGATCAAGAAGGGGTAGGCCGCCTGATTACGATGGCGACCACCGATGGACGCGCATCACGTCCGGGGCTCAAGGTCGGGATCTGTGGCGAGCATGGCGGCGAGCCAAACTCCGTGACGTTCTGCCACGACAGCGGGCTCGACTATGTGAGCTGCTCTCCCTACCGAGTGCCGATCGCGCGGCTCGCGGCGGCACAGGCGGTCAAATCGCCGCAGGCGGTGAAGGCGGTGAAGGCGGTGAACGCAGTGAACGCGCCGCAGCCCTCGACGGCGTGAGACGCGGCGCCTGGCTCGCACTTGGCGCGATCCTCATCACCTGGGTCCCGCTCACGCTCTGGCGCGGCCTCGCGCAGGGTCGCGCCTTCCGCATCGGGAGTCAGGGCCAGCAGAGTGTTGGACCGCTCATAGAAGGCGTAATCCAGGTGGGCGCGGCAATGCTCGCGCCCGCCCTCTTTGTTGGTCTGCTTGTCTTCGCCGTGCACAACTGGCGCGAAGAGCGCCGCGCGGCGCGGCGGTAGCGCGCGTCCCGACGAGTCCGGCGAGAGCGAGCAAGAACCAGCAAGTCCGCGCTAGAACCCAGCCCGTCGCCACTTGGCGATCGTGTCTTTCACCAAGTCTCGCACGCGCCCGATGACCGCGCGCTGATAGCGCTCTGCCTTGGCCTGATCAAAATCCGTCGGCCACCCTGACCCCGGCTGGTAGAGCGTAATCGCTGAGGGAAATGGCGTGGCCGACCACGCCCCTGGAGCGGGATTCGCCGTCGCCATCTCGGGCCCCGTGTAGCGCTGCTTCTGCACTAACGATGGATCTGTCGCCTGAATGAACGCCGTCTCGTTCACGCCGGCGTGACCACCCTGCGAGCCGAAGATCTGCTCAGAGATATCCGTGGTGAGCGACCACCAGTTCACGACCAACGTGTTCACGTGGTGCGCAATCGCCACCTCACGCGCGATCTCCGTGAGAATCGCCGTCTGGGCACCCCCATGTCCATTGATGATGATGATGTCGCGAAACTTGTTGTTCGCGAGCCCCTCGAGCACCGCACGGACATACGCGCGAAAGGCATCCTCTGGAATTGTCATCGCGCCCGGATACGGCGCCAGTTGGCCCGTCACGCCATAGGGAATATGCGGCGCGATCAGCGCGTCGATTCCCGCCTCGGGTGCGATCGCCTTCGCAATCGCCACGGGGGCGGTGTTGTCCGCGCCGTTGTTTGCCACGCCGTGCGGCTCGAGCGTTCCGACCGTGAGAATCACCGTCCGATGACGCGCCGGAACAATCTCGGCGAATTCCATCCAATTGAGATCATCCATGGCGCGGGAGCGCGGCGTTGGAGACGCGGTTACTGTGGACGCGCCTGGCGCGGCTGCCCGCGGCGGCGCGCTCCCCTGCGCCATCGCCGCGGTGGCGACAACCGCAGTGAAACCCAGTGCGCGCACGGCGGGCAGAGCAATCTGACGAAGCTGGGCGAACATCGGGATCCTCGCGCAA
>JAYTDH010000230.1:0-58385 GCA_043736095.1 Gemmatimonas sp. | reverse complement strand
ACGGTGGGGGTGCTGGGGGGGATGGCGATGCCGGTTGGCGAAATCATCCCAAAGCATGAGATTTACGATTACGAATGCAAGTACGTCCCGGGCATGGCGGAGGAGCTGTTCCCAGCGCCGATTCCGGAGCGAGTGCGCGATGAGGTGCAACGTCTCTCGATGGTGGCGTACGCGGCGTTGAAGTTGCGGGGATGTGCGCGGATTGATTTCCGTCTGCATCCCGATGGTGGGTTGTATTGCCTGGAAGCGAACACGTTGCCGGGGATGACGGGGACCAGTCTGGTTCCGCAGGCCGCACAGGCCGCGGGGATTGGTTTTCCGGAACTATGCGAGCGGATCGCCCTGGAGGCGGTGCGCACGCGGGGAGGAATCGAATGACAGGTGGAATGCCACTGGCCGCCGCGCTGAGCGGTGTACCGGCAGGAGTACAGGCGTTTGGCCCATGGGCCGGACGTCGGCAGTTGTTTGTGCGCTTCGCAGGTGAGGCCGAAACGGCGACGATGTATATGACGACGGCGTTGATCCGCGAGATGCAGCGGCAACTCGGGCGATCGGTGTTCCACTCGATCGTGATTGGGGGGCGTGATCCGCTCGGGAGCGTGCCGTTCTTGAAGGCGGCGCTTGATGCGGCGGCGCCGCAGATTCCCGTGATGCTCGATACCGACGGGATGCGTCCGGAGGAGTTGCCGGCGTTGATCAGTCACTTGGCGATGGTGCAGGTGACGGTGGAGTTCACGGGGGGCGAAGCGGCGCTAAACCGCGCAACAGAGACGCTGGTGGTCGCGGCGAAAGCGAATGTTGCGCACGCACTCGTGCTGGTACCCAAGGACGACACGACGGACTCGGTGTTGTTGCGCTTGGTGCAGGAAGCACACACGGCGAGTGCGGCGACGCAGATCGTGATTCATCCGCCAATGGATGGTGTCACGAACTTGGATCGTCGGTGGGCGTCGTTGCTGGAGCAGGCGGTGGCGGTGCACGCCGACACGCGGCTCGCGCTGAAGGTGCCGCCGCCAACCGGACTGCGTTAAGCGACTGGCGATGACCGATCCCGCCGCTCCCGAGCGTTCCGACACGCCGCTGGTGACCGCGGCGGCGTCGTGGCTCGTGGGTGCGTTGGTAATCGCGCACTTTTTACAGTGGACGGTGTTCACGGCCGAGGCGATGCAGGGGGTCTTCGCGTTTCAGCGCGGGGATCTCGATGCGGGGCGTTGGTGGTCGGTGGCGACGTATGCGTTGGTGCAGCCGAGTCTGCTGATGCTTGGGTTGAACGTGTATATGGTGTTGTTGTTCGGGCCGCGGCTCGAGCGGTTTTGGGGGCCGCATCGCTTCGTGGGATTTGCGGCGCTTGCCGCACTCGGCGGATGGATTGTGCATCTGTTCGTGGGCGGCACTGGCACACTGCTCGGCGCGAGCGCCGTGGGGTTTGGTGTGCTCGGCGCGTACGCGATGCGGTGGGGTGGTGAGGAGCGGATGTTGCCGGGGGGCTTCACGGTGCGCGTGCGCTGGCTCGCGGCGTTCGTGGGAGCGATTGTGTTGCTGATGGGATTGCAGGAGTCAGTGGGGGGCGGCGTGCCGTTCCTGGCGCATCTTGGCGGACTCGGCACGGCGTGGGTGTTCGCGCGCGCGACGAGTGTGATGTTCGTGGAGCGGTTCCGCGATGGCGTGTCGGCGATGCCGGATGATCCGCCGGAAGACCAGCCGCCGCGTGCGGTGCCGAAGACGTTGCCGCGCTCACGTGCGCAGCAGCGCGATTCGATTGATGATGTGGTGGCGCGGGCGAATGCGGAGGGGGTGCGGCGGAACGCGCCAACGCGTCGTCGTGCGCCCGCGCCGAGTGAGGAGCAGGTACCGCCGGCGCCGCCGACAGTGGATGCGATCCTCGATAAGATTTCTGCGGAGGGCATGGACCGGCTCACGCCGGCCGAGCGCCGCGTCCTTGATGACCATTCGCGCCGTTTGCGCGACGATACTTAATACAGAAAATGCCGCAGCCAGAACTGTTGGAGACGTTTCCGAATCCGTACGCGGACCGGGACTATGAGATCTTCATGACGACGCCGGAGTTCACGTCGTTGTGTCCGTTGGGGGGGATTGAGTCGGACGCGACGGAGCTGGCGTTGTTGAAGGGAGGGGCGCCGGACTTTGCGACGATCAACATCACGTATGTGCCGGATGTGGTGTGTCTGGAGCTGAAGAGCTTGAAGATGTATTTGTGGAGCTTTCGGAATGACGGGATTTTTTATGAGCGGGTGGTGAATCGGATTCTGGATGATTTGGTGGCGGTGGCGAAGCCGCGGTCGATGAAGGTGGTGGGGGATTTCAATATTCGTGGTGGGTTGAAGAGCATTATTTCGGCGTCGTATACGAAGGCGTGAGGTTCACCGCACGTTTACGGGACATTGAACGCGCGTAACGCCGTAGAGTCCGCCATAGACTGGACGGAGTTTTGAGATGACCCTCCCCTTCACACGGACTCGTCGTAAATCCAGCGGAACGTCTTTTCCATCCCCTCGCGCAATGGAATCGACGGTTCCCATCCCAGCGCGGCGAGAATTTTGGTGTTGTCCGAGTTCCGCGCGTGGACTCCCTTCGGGGCGCCGAGGTTGTATGTCCGCTTCAACTTCACGCCAGCAATCGATTCGGCGATGTCGACCAGTTGATTGATCGTCACCCGCTCGCTCGAGCCAATGTTGATGGGGTCGAGAATGTCGCTCGCCGCGACGGCGAGCGTGCCGGTGATGCAGTCGTCAATGAAGGTGAAAGACCGGAGCTGCGTGCCGTCGCCCCATATCTCGATCTCGTTGCGGCCCGTTCGCTGCGCCTGAATGACCTTTCGGCAAATCGCCGCGGGTGCCTTCTCGCGACCGCCGTCCCAGGCTCCATACGGGCCGTAGACGTTGTGGTACCGGGCAACCCGGGTGGAAAGCCCAAAGTCTTCGCGAAAGTGACGGCACATGCGTTCGGAGAAGAGTTTCTCCCAGCCGTAGCCGTCTTCGGGCATGGCGGGGTAGGCATCGCTCTCCTTGAGTGCATGCGATTGGGGACTCGTCTGGTTCGTCGCATTGTAGACACAGGCCGAGGACGCATAGAAGAACCGACTGACCCCGGCGGCGCTCGACGATTGCAGCATTTGGGTGTTGATAAGCACCGACAGCATGCATCGCGCCTTGTTCTGCTCGATGAAACCCATGCCGCCCATGTCGGCGGCGAATTGGAAAATGTCGGTGGCGTCCTTCATGACGCGATCGCATTCAGACCGGTTGCGCAGGTCGGCGACGAGGTTCTCGACGCCATCAATCCTCTGATACCACTCGTCGAGCGGCTTTATGTCGACGGATCGGACGGTCTCGCCGCGCGCCCGCAACGCGCGCACGAGGTGCCCGCCGATAAAGCCGCCGCCGCCGGCCACCACGATCATCTTGCTGCCCATGAAGCCCTCGTATCGAGAAGAACGAGACGCGATTTGGTTCGGGGTAGATCTGACGGAGCGGCCTGAATGGGAGTCGCCTCAACGGCGGTTAGCCTGAGTCCGGCGGGTGGTACGCCCCTTGATGCACTAATTTAGCTTGGAAGGAGCAATCGGTTTTTCAGGCCCCCAATCTCCGGTCCATGCGCACCGTCCTTGTCACGGGTGGAGCAGGCTTTGTCGGCTCGTTCGTGGTGGACCGCCTCGTCGCGAGCGGCCGAGCCGTACGAATTCTGGATAGTCTCGACCCGCAGGTTCATCCTGCCGGTCCCCCGCCCTATCTGAATGCCCGTGCCGAGCTGGTGCAGGGAGATATCCGTGATCGCGACTGTGTCGAGCGCTCGATGGAGGGGGTAGACGCTGTGGTGCATTGCGCGGCCGCGGTTGGCGTCGGGCAATCGATGTATCAAGTGAAGCGCTACGTAGATGTCAACGTTCGGGGTGTTCGATGAGCGTGAAGAAGATGATTCGCTGGCTCGTTGAGCGAACGGGTTACACAATCGTGAAGGGTCCGCGGTCTGCTGGCGATGAGGCGTACGATCAGGACGGACTGCGAAGCTACCACAATCACGACTTTGTGGACGATCCTGTATTTCGCCGCGCCTATGCGCGCGGCTGCAAGGCTGCGGCCGACTACAACTGGCACTGGCGGGTGCACATTGGGCTGTGGGCGGCCCAGACGGCGAGCAAACTCCCAGGGGCGTTCGTCGAGCTCGGCGTAAATCGCGGGTTCATGAGCTCGGCGATCATGGAGTACCTGGACTGGGATTCGCGCGACAAGACGTTCTTTCTCCTCGACACCTTTGCCGGCCTCGACGTGCGGTATGTCTCGGACGCCGATCGCGCGTGTGGCGCGCTTGAGAAGAATGCCGACGCGTTGAATCGCGGGCTCTATGTGAAAGGCGTCCAGTCGGTGGCCGCCAACTTTTCGCAATGGCGAAATGTGTGGCTCGTGCCAGGAAGCGTTCCGGACACGCTCGCGCAGATCGACGCCCGCGAGATTGCGTTCATGCATATCGACATGAATTGCTCGCCTCCCGAGGTGGCCGCAGTGACCGCGCTCTGGGACCGCCTCGTTCCCGGTGCGATCGTGCTGCTCGATGACTACGCATACTCTGGTTACGAGTCGCAGAAGCATGACATGGACGCCGTGACCGCCGCGCGCGGTGTCTCGATCGTTTCGCTTCCGACCGGACAGGGTCTGTTCATCAAGCCACCCGCGCCGCGGTGGAGGACTTCCGGAAGCAACATGGCATCATCGGCGAGATCCAACCCATCGACGGATCCCGGGTCTTCTGGAGAATGAGCCCCGACGCGAGATGACGCGCCTCGACGGACTCGACATCCTGCGTGCGTTCGCGTGCCTCGCGGTCGTCCTGTTCCACGCCGACATCGACGTCTTCGGTTCGACGCCGGTGCTCAACCGTGGCCTCTACGGCGTCACGGCTTTCATGGTGCTCTCGGGCTACCTCCTGGCGCGCCCATTCCTGGAGCACGACCGCGCCTTCGAGTGGGGCGCGTATTTCAGGAAGCGAGTCGTGCGGATCGTGCCGGCCTACTACGGGATCGTGCTTCTGCTCGCGGCCCTCATCGCCGCCGGCTTCGGCGGTGGGACGAAGGCCGGCACGCTGGAGGGCCCGCTGTCGTGGCACGTGTTCGCGCATCTGACGTTCCTCCACGGTCTCTTCGCGGAAACGAAGATGTCGCTGGCGAGCGCGCTCTGGTCCATGAGCTTGGAGTGGCAGTACTACATGTTGCTTCCGCTGCTCCTGTTCGCGTTCCGGCGTCTCCACTGGCTCGTGGTGCTCGGATCTTCAATCGTGATGGCGCTCGCGTTCCTCTTCGTTCTCCACGACCGGTTCCTGCCGGCGAACGCGCATCTCATCGACGGGTTCTTCCTCGGGCGGCTCCCGGAGTTCGTGTTCGGCATGACGCTCGCCGCTGTCCTCGGTTCGGATGGCGCACGCGCTCGACGTGTGCTCCTCGTGGCAGCCGCGCTGTGTGCCGCCGCGAGCGCAATCTCGTTCGGGCCGATGACGCACCACCTGCTTGTCGCGTCGGTTGCGCTTCTCGTCGTGGCGGCAGTCCGCTTGTTCGCTGCCGGATCGGTGACGAGCCTGGGGGCACGCGCTCTGCGCTACCTCGGCGGTGCGAGCTACAGCATCTATCTCGTGCACCTTCTCGCCGGGAAGGGGCTTCTTCTCGTGCTCGGCGATTCGCTGCCGCCGATTGCCGCGTTCATCGCGTACGTCATCGCCGGACACGTCGTGGGCGTCGGCTTCTTCGTCCTCGTCGAGAAGCCCGGCTCGCGGCTCCTTGGGCGGTTGCTGCTCAGGCCTTCCGTGCCGTCGCCATGATCTCTTCGCCACCGTTCGCGCGCAGCGCCCGCACCCGAAGCCACGCGCGGACGAGTCCCTGACGAAAGCGGGAGAGCCTGGGTGCCTGTGGGTTCGTGAAGCTCGCGCGCACGATCCACTTCACATACCGCGTCGGCGACGTGAGCGTTACGTCCAGACCGCACGCCTCGAGCATCTGCCGCAAGGCGGTCGGACCGGGAAGCGATCGAAGGGGTGCGCAACTCGGCTGATCTGATGCCGCGCCTTGGCGCACTAGAAATCACGCACATCCTAGATGTATCGACAGCTCGCAGCGGGTTTCGAGCCGTCGCTGATTCGCGACTCACCGTTGTGTACGCTGATACGATGTCGCGGGTGTACAGAGTCGCCGCGGAGACCGCTCCGTGAGTTAGAGCTAAGCGACGGATTTCACAGGGGTCGCTGCCATCGGAATTGGGCATTGGGGTCCAGCAGTTTTGCCCAGCCCCCAATCAGCGACGTCCGTTGGGTGGTGGAAATGAGTTCCGATCGCCTGGCGCATAATCAGGCGCGCTTCCCAAACGCGAAGATTTCCCGCGATGCGGCCGCTGCGAGTAACTGCCAACGTGCCGGCCTACGCGCTAGCTCGGCCGAATCGAATCGCGCGCACTCCGCTTACTTCGAGCCGCGTGTCGCGTGCGTCAGCCAGACGATGGCGAGCCCCAGCAGCAGAAAGAACCCACTCCCGATGCTGACGACGAGACCGCTCTCCAGAGTGGCGAGGGCAATGGCGCTGCCAATCGCGGTCACCGCGTAGGCTGCGAAGGCGACCTGGCGGTCGCCCAGCCCGAGCCGAGCGAGTCGGTGCGTGGAATGGTCGCGCGCGCCGTGGTAGAACTTGCGGCCGGCCAGCGTTCGCGTTGTGAAGACGAGGGTGGTGTCCACAATCGGCACGGCCACCATGGTCGCGCAGAGAATCAGCCGGCTGATCTCCGTGCCTGCGGTTGAAACCGGCAGCGTCGCGAGAAGGCCCGCCAGCGCCGATCCAATGAAGAGGCTTCCCACGTCGCCCATGAAGATCTTCGCGGGGTGCGTGTTGTACCGGAGAAACCCGAGAGCGGCTCCGGCTAGTGCCCATGCCGCCGCCGCATGGAGCCATGCCCCCGAACGTGAAGCGACGACGCCGAGCGTCAACGCGGCAATGGCGCCGACCCCTGCGGCAACGCCGTCCATATTGTCGATGAGATTAAACGCATTCGTGACCCCGATGAACCAAAACAGGGTCAGGAGCAAATTCGCGGGTGGCCAGGGCGTCACGGAGAACACCGCGCCGGAAGCAACAAGCAAGGTCCCGGCGACCAATTGCATCATCAGCTTGGTCTGAAAAAACGTCCACTCGCGATCGTCGGTATAGCCGACGAGGAACATCAACGTGGCCGCCGCGGCGACGCCAAGCCCTCGGGTGGAGGCGAGAGGTTCGATGGGGAGTGGCGTTCCCGCGGGTGTCGGGACGAGCACGGCGACGACAGCACCAGCCACGACGAGACCGGCCACGCTGGCGAGCCCGATGGCCAATCCGCCCAGCAGCGCGGTTGGTTCCCTGTGCCAGCGACTGGCGATCGGGTTCGCGACCATCCCGGTGCGCAGGGCGTAGCGGCGAGCGAGCGGCGTGAAGAGGAGTCCCGCCGTCAGCGCGGCGAGGAATGCGACCATGGCACCGATCATGGCCTACGCAACCGCAGCAGAGCGGGTCTGCGCATGCTCAATGACGGAGCGGAGCGTCGCGTCGAGGTTGTACGCGGGCGCGTAGCCGATTGCCGCCCGAATCTTTTCGAGTGCGGGCACGCGCCGCGGCATGTCTTCAAACCCCTCGCCGTACGCTTCGTTGAACGGCACGTACCGGACGGACGACGAAGACTCGGTCAGCGCGATGACGCGTTGCGCCAGTTCCGTCATGGAGATCTCCTCCGTGCCGCCAACGTTGAAGACCTCCCCCGCCGTATCCGTGGCGTCCATCAGGGCGATGGCCGCACGAACGGCATCGCGCACGTGGGTAAAGCACCGTGTTTGGGTTCCGTCGCCGTAGACGGTGAGCGGCTCATTCTTGAGCGCCTGTTCTACGAAGCGCGGAACGACCATGCCGTACCGACCCGTCTGGCGAGGTCCAATTGTGTTGAAGAAGCGGGCGATCACCACGGGCAACTGCCGCTCACGCCAATACGCCACGGCCAGAAACTCATCGAGTGCCTTGGAGCAGGCATAGCTCCAGCGCGCGCGCGAGGTGGCGCCCATCACGATGTCGCCGTCCTCGCGAAATGGAACGGCCGTGCTCTTGCCGTATACCTCGGACGTGGACGCGATGAACACAGGGGTCCCGAACGCTCCCGCGACGTCGAGCAGGACCGACGTGCAGCCGACGTTCGTCTCAATGGTGTGCACCGGGCTCGTGACGACGAGCTGAACGCCCACGGCCGCGGCGAGGTGGAACACTTGATCGCAGTCCCGCACGAGCCGCTCGAGCAACGAGGGGTTCGCCATCGATTCCGCAACGAGACGAAAGGCGTGATGATGTTCGAGATGCCGGACGTTCTGGAGCGACCCAGTGGAGAGGTCGTCAACTACCGTCACGCGATCACCACGACTGAGGAGGTGCTCTGCGAGGTGGGATCCGATGAATCCGGCCCCGCCCGTGATTAGATAACGCATCTCGCCAGGATTCGAGAACGGTGTGGGGGCGCACCAATTTGGAATCGTACCAACAAAGACGGGCCATTGCCAGAGCAAGCGCCGCCGCCGCGGAGGGTCGCTACGCCGGCAGTTGACACCCTGCCTGTCGTCGGTGCACGCTTCGCCATGCCCGCGTGCCGCGTCTGTTCCCAGAGCATCGCACTGTTCATTTCGCTCGGACGAATGCCGGTCGCAAACGCATTCCTGCGCCGCGACGCATTCGCGGAGGAGTTCTTCTTCAATCTTGCGGTGGCGTTCTGCCCAGCGTGTGGAATGGTGCAGCTCACCGAGCAGGTTGATCGCGACCGGCTCTTTCATCCGGACTACGCGTATTTCTCATCGCTCTCTGCCGGGATGGTGCGCCATTTCACGTCGTATGCGGAGCAGGTGTTGCGTGAGCACGCCTCCGGTGATGACCCCTTCATCGTGGAGATTGGGAGCAACGACGGAATCGCCTGCCGGCACTTTTCGGCGGCCGGCGTTCGGCATCTGGGGGTAGACCCCTCTGAGAACGTTTGTGCCGTGGCGCGTGCGAAGGGCGTTCAGACCCTCTGCCGCTTCTTTGACGAAGAGGCGGGGAGCGATATCAGGCGGGACTTCGGTCCTGCCGATGTGATCGTGAGCGCAAACGTGATTACGCATGTGCCCGATTTGCACACGCTGGCTCGCGGCGTGTGCAACCTGTTGTCGGAGCGCGGCGTCTTCGTGATTGAGGAGCCGTACCTCGGCAGCATCGTAGCGAATACCGCCTACGACCAGTTCTACGCCGAACACGGCTACTATTTCTCGCTCCTGGCACTGACGTCGCTCTTTGCGCGCCATGAGCTGGAGGTTGTGGATGTCGCCGCGCAACCCACCCACGGCGGGTCAATGCGCTACGTGGTGGCGCGCCGGGGACAGCGCGGGGTGTCCCAAGCCGTGGAAGACTTGCGGGCGCGCGAGCGTGATTCCGGCCTTCAGCAGCCCGCGACATATGAGGCGTTCGCCGGACGCATTCTGCACTCGCGGGATGCGCTGCGCAGTTTGCTCGGGGATCTCAAGCGTGCCAATCGGCGCGTCACCGGTTACGGTGCCACTGCCAAGAGCACGACCGTGACGAACTTCTGTGGCCTCGGTCCCGACGACATCGAGTACATCAGCGATACCACGCCTGGCAAGCAGGGCACATTCAGCCCCGGAATGCATATCCCCGTGGTGCCACCCGATGGATTTCACGCGCGCTATCCGGATCATGCGGTGCTCTTCGCCTGGAACCACAGCGCGGAGATTGTCGCCAAGGAACAGGGGTTCCGCGCCGCGGGCGGGTCATTCATTGAATACGTGCCGAGCGTTGGCCTGATGTCGTGGGATCGTGATGGCCTTGCGGCGACCTCACCGACCGGTCCGACGACGCGCGACTCGTGACGAACGATCTTGCACCAGAGGGGGAAGGGCTGGAGGCGCGGGCGCCGGACGTCAGCGTGGTGATTGTCAATTACAACGGCCGCGCGCTGCTCAACGCCTGCGTCCGGTCCGTCCTCGACACGAACGGAGCACTCCGCGTTGAGGTGATTGTGGTGGACAACGCGTCCACGGACGGCAGTGCGGACATGGTGGCGCAAGAGTTCCCATCGGTGGTCCTGATTCGCAACGCGGAAAACCGCTGGCTTGCTCCTGCCGACAACCAAGGGCTAGCACGTGCTGAAGGCCGGCATCTGCTGTTCCTGAACCCGGATACGGAACTGTACGCGGGAGCGATGGCGACGCTGGCGACGTTTCTCGACCAGCATCCTGATGTCGGCATGGCGGGCGCGCAGTTGCGGAACACGGATGGTTCGCTCCAACCCTCCGGCAATCCGTTGCCGGCGGCCTCCGATTTTCTCCTCGATGCCTTGCCGTTGGCGCGCTTTGGTGTGCGACGCACGCTTCGGTGGCACGCGACGCCACGCGACTACGAGCGGGTGCAGGATGTGGGAGAGGTCTGTGGTGCCTGTGCGATGATGCCCCGGCGCGTGATGGAGCGGGTCGGCGTGCTCGACGAGGGCCTACCGTACTCCTACGAAGACCTCGATCTGTGCATTCGGGTGCGGCAGGCCGGGTGGCGCATTGTGTACGTGCCGACGGCGAAGGCGCTCCATCATGGTGGACAGAGCGTTCCATCCGATGCGCATGTGCTGCGCCGCCAGTGGGAGCAGAGTCAGCTGCATTTCGTGCGGAAACACCACGGGCTCGCGGTTGCGCTGCTTCTGCGACTGCTGCTCGCCCTCCGTCGCGGGGCACGGCGCGTGGTGATTGCGGGACGTCGCTGAACGGTGCATCAGGAGGGGCGCACCAGCCATTGACGCCTCTCGGCGCGGTGGGTCAATTTAGACTCCAGCTGAGGAACAATGAATGCCAATGTAGGCGTGGTGCATCCGCAGGCTGACACGCTCCGCGTCATTCGCGCGGATGATTTCAATGCCCAGCAAATGGCCGTGGAAGTCTGGCGGCACCGCCGGCTGCTCTATTTTCTGGTGTGGCGCGCCGTCAAAGTCCGCTACAAGCAGACCGCGATCGGCGCAGCTTGGGCGGTGTTGCAGCCCGGCGCGCTCGCGTTGGTGTTTGCGATCATCTTCGGACGCCTCGCGGGGTTTCCCTCGGACGGGCTGCCGCGTCCGGTGTTCTTTCTCACCACGCTGCTGCCGTGGACCTACTTCTCGGCGGCGCTGATTGGGGCCACCGGCTCGCTCGCGGACAACCAGCACCTGATCACCAAGGTGTATTTCCCGCGAGTGCTCCTGCCGATGGCCGCGGTGCTGATTCCGCTCGTGGACATGGCAATCGCCGCGGTGCTCCTTGGCGGCGCGCTCGCCGTCTACGGCATTCCGCTGGCGGCGACAACCTGGCTCGTCCCGTTTGTCATTGCGCACGCGGTGTTCGTCGCCTTTGCGGCGGGACTGTGGCTGTCCGCGGCCAACGCCTATTTCCGCGACGTGCGCCACGCCGTGCCGTTCGTGATGCAGTTGCTGATGTTCGCGTCTCCCGTGGTGTATCCGGCGAGCCTCGTTCCCGAGGCGTGGCGCACGCTCTATGCGCTTAACCCGATGGTCGGGGTGATTGAAGCATTTCGCTGGTGCCTTGTGGGGACGAGTCCGTGGCCGCCGGTCTCGGTTGCCGTCTCGGCAGTGGTGACGCTTGGGCTGCTCGCCGGTGGACTCGCGTTCTTCCAACGCGTTGAGGGGACGCTGGCCGATGTTCTCTAGCGCCATCCGCGCCGAAGGGCTCGGCAAGCGCTACCGCCTCAGGTCGCGGAATGCGTATCGCACGCTGCGGGACGCGCTGATGAGCGGATTTGGGGAGAAAGAGCGGGCATCGGATGCGGAGCGAACGCTGTGGGCGTTGCGCGACGTGTCGTTCGACATCCGCGCAGGGGAAGCGGTTGCTGTCATCGGCCGCAACGGAGCGGGCAAGACCAGCCTGTTGCGAGTGCTCTCGCGCATCACGCGCCCCACCGAGGGCACTGTATCGTTGCGCGGCCGAGTGGCGAGCCTGCTCGAAGTGGGCACCGCATTTCACCCTGAACTCTCCGGCCTCGAGAACGTTGCGTTCGCCGGAGCGGTGCTGGGGATGAGCCGATCGGACATCGCACTTCGCATGGACGAGATCGTTGAGTTCTCCGGCGTCGGACAATTCATCGATGTGCCGTTGAAACGCTATTCCACGGGCATGCAGATGCGTCTGGCCTTCGCCGTGGCGGCGCATCTCGAGCCGGAGGTGATGTTGGTTGATGAAGCGCTTGCGGTCGGCGACCTGGAGTTTCAGCGCCGCTGTCTCCAGCGGATCGAGGAGGTCTCCCGCAGCGGACGTACGGTGATGCTGGTGACGCACCAGACGCAGCATCTGTCTCGGATCTGCGCACGTTGCATCTGGCTCGACGAAGGACGTGTGCGGCTCGACGCGGGGACGGCTGACGTCCTCGCTGCGTACCAAGTGGCAGCCGACGAGAGGGCGTCTGCTCCCCCGGCGTCATTGGACACGGGTGGGGCGGCGGTGCGATTCGTGTCATGGGAACTTGTCGATGCTGGTCCCCATGGACGCCACACGCTCACTTCGGATGGGCCGGTGCGGCTCGAGATGCTGGTGGATATTGCCCAGCCGATTGCACGCGGCGAGTACGGCGTGACGCTCTACGACGGTGCGCGGCGATCGGTCTGCGCACTGTCCGCGGAGCTGAGCGGGATGGCTCCGGGGCGGTACCGCATCCGGCACGACATCGCGTCGCTTCCCCTGCACGCTGGGACCTATCGGCTTCAGGCTGGTCTGTTTGACGGAGAGGAGTGGGCCGTGTGGTGGATGACCCCCGATTTGCATCTTGAGGTGCCGGATCGCGCAGGAGGTCGTCGCGGAGCCGAGCGTTCCGTACTGAACGTCGACGGCGCGGTGACGGTGACGACAATCACGTGACCGCAGCGCCACGCGAAGGTCTCACGATTCGATTCTTCGCCGGATACTCCGTTGAGGCGGGGACGTACTTTCGCGTGCACAATCTTGCCCGAGGCCTTCGCCACTGGGGGCACGATGTCACCGTGTACGCGGTTGATGTCGATTCCACGTCGCGTCCACGCGTTGAGCACCTGGATGGTGTGCCCTACCACCTCTTGCCTGAGTGCCGCGGTCTTCAGTACTTCGGGTCGGCATCGCACCCAGTGACGGCGCTCCGTCGCGTGGCGGCCGGAATTCCGCGCGGCGAGGTGCTCCATGCGTTTCAGCCATTCCTCGAAGTGGCTGCGCCATGGTATGCGTCGCGCGGAGCACGTATCCGCGTGTTCGACTGGGACGATCTCTGGTGGGGAGGGGCGATTTCCGGTCCGCCAGATGGAGTCGCGTCGTGGTGGATGGGCAAATCGACGCGCCTGCTCGAACGGACGATGCCGCGCGATGCGGCGATGGTCACCACCTGTAGCACATTTCTCGGGGACCTCGCGACAGCTCGCGGCGCGCCGCACGTGCGCGTCGTTCCGAACGGATTCTGGCCATCAGCTCCCATGACGATCGACGATTCCATCGTCGAAGCCAAGCGGGAGCGCCGTCGCGGCCTCGGCCTTGAAGCCGACGCCATCTACGCCGGATTCATGGGTCGGACCGCATCGGAACTGGCGTGGTGTGCCGATGCGGTCCAGGCGCTGATGGAAGGCGAGCCCTCGTTACGGCTCGCGGTTTGCGGGCCGCCACCGGAAGTGATTGACGCGACCTGTCGCCAGATCCGCAGCCGAGTCGACTACCTCGGCGTGCTGTCGCCCGAGCGCGCTCGAGACTTCGCGTCGGCGCTCGATATCGGCCTCCTTCCACTCGACGACAACCCGTTCAATCAGAGCCGTTTCCCCATCAAGTTTGCGGAATACCTCGGCGCCGGCGTGCCGGTGGTGATGTCGGATGTCGGCGAGTGCGCCACCCTCGCACGCGACTGGCCATGGGTGCACCTCGCACCGGTCGGCGCGGCGTCATTTCGCAATACGTTTGCTGCGGCGGTCGCTGGTGTGCGGCCGCTGCCGTCGGTGGCTGCGTCGGTGGACGCATCCGTGGTGGGTGCGGTCCTTGGATGGGACCGCATCGCGCAGCAGCTGGAACGGGCGTATCTGGATGCACTTGAGGCGACAGACTGAAATGGCACGCATCGGCGTGGCGTGCACGGGGCTTGGACGCGTCCACCGCGGATATGAAGCCTTTGCGGCCGGCCTCTTCACGGCGCTCCGCTCGCAGACCGAGATGGTGCTCTTGAAGGGCGGAGGCACGTCACGCAGCGGGGAGTTTGTTGTTCCGAACCTTCCGCGTTCCACCAGTCTGCGCTGGGGTCTCACCGGGGACAGCGTTCAGGCGCACCGCTGGGAGCAACAGTCGTTCGCTCTCGGCGCCGTGCCGATCATCGCGGGACAAGGCGTGCGCATTGTGCACTACCAGGATGCAGCCCTCACGGGCGCGTTGATTCGCTTACGTCGCTGGCTCGGACTTCGATTCACGCTACTCTTTGCGAACGGCGGTGCGCACACGCCGGCACATTACGCGCGCGCCGACGCCATCCAGGTGCTCACTCGCCAGCAGTACGACGAAGCGATGGCATATGGGATTGAGCCCGAACGCGTGTTTCACATTCCGCACGGCGTGGAGTGCGCGCACTTTGCGCGACCCACCGAATACGATCGCAAGTTGGGTCGCGCGGCACATGGGATTCCCGTGAGTGCCTGGGTCGTGCTCGGTGTGATGGCACTGGCGACGACTGAGAAACGCGCCGACTGGCTCGTGCGCGAGGTGGCGCAACTCGACGTGCCGAATGCATTTCTCCTGCTGGCTGGGCAGGAAGGGCCCGAGACAGAGAGGCTGCGCCAACTCGCAGCAGAACTCCTGCCCGGAAGGCACACATTCACAACGGTCGCGCCGGATCGCGTGCGGGACCTGTACTGGCTTGCCGATGTCATGGCCCTGCCGAGTCTGCGAGAGGGGTTTGGTCTCGCGGCAATCGAAGCGGCGGCGGCCGGAACCCCCGTGGTGGTGCATGATGGACCCCACTTTCGCGGACTTCTTGCGCATGACGCGTCGTTTGTGGACATGGCGGCAGAGGGCGCATTGTCCGCGCGGCTAAGCGAATTGCGAGCCGCGCCCAAGCGGTGCATCGCGGTTGCCGACGCGAACCGCGCGGTCGTGTGTGAGCGCTTCGACTGGTCCGTGCTGGCGCCTGCCTACGTGGCGATGTACGAAACAGTGGGCGCCATGAAAAACACGACGAGCGTCGCCATGGATGACGCGACTTCGCGGCGCACGCGATGAGTTCGTCACCGATTACACTGTCGGTCGTGATTCCGACGCGCGGTCGGCCGGAGCATCTCGCGCGCTGTCTCGCGGGATTGGCGGCGCAATCGTTCCCGCGCGCGCAGTTCGAGGTGGTTGTCGTGCGAGATGGAGACGCGTCTGACAATTCGCCGGTGGCCAGCGGACTCACGGTGCGCTGGCTTTCCCATGCGCAGTCCCGCGGTCCGGCGGCGGCGCGCAACACGGGATGGCGCGCCGCGTTACACGAGGCGGTGCTGTTCATTGACGACGATGTGATTCCCGATCCGACGCTCCTCGCGGAGGCGGCCGCGGCACTGGCGGGCCACGGAAGGGCGGTGGCGGGCGTGGAGGGTCAGGTGCGACCGACTGATGAAGCCGCCGCCGCAGACCCGCTCGCACGCACGCTGCTGATTGCCGGCGGTGGCTCCGGCCACACGTGCAACGTCGCATACTGGCGCACCGCACTCGAAGCCGTGGAAGGCTTCGACGAGCGATTTCCGAGTGCAATTGCCGAGGACTATGACCTCGCGTATCGGCTTGCCTCGACGGTGGGCCCGATTGTCTACGTGCCGGCCATGTTGTGTACGCACGCGGTGCACGCGCGAGAAGGATACCGCGCGTGGCAGCGGCGGCGGTGCGTCGCCTGGCCGTCGCTGGTTCGCCTCTTCGTGAAGCATCCCGAGCGCTTCCCGCCGTCGTTCGCTCCCGCCGGTGTGCTCGCCGCATTTCGGCGGCTGTTTCCGAGACCCACGACGACGGCAATGGTCGCGTATCTGTTGCTCAACGATGTCGGGGAGATCGCGAGTCGGCGGCGCCTACTGCTGAGTGCTCCGTTGACGTATGCGCGCTGGACGCTGTATCACATACGTGACGCGTTCTGCGTACTCACCTCCGTGTCAATGATTGCAGAGGCGCAACGCGCCGCGAGCCGTGAGCTCAGGCTGGTTGCTCGCGCCCCTGCGCAAGCTGGCCGTCGGTGACGATTCTTCTCCTGGGCCGCCCGGACGCACCGACTGACGGCGTGGCGGACTACGCGGGGCGACTTGCGGCCGCCCTCCGTGCGCGCGGACGCGATGCGCACCTCGCCCGCGTGCAGTGGGAGCGAGACGGATGGTCGCGCGCCGTGCGCGTCTTGCGCCGCGACGCGAAGGGGTGGCGTGGAGAGTGGGTGGTCCTGCAGTACACGGCACTCCAGTGGTCGCGACGAGGCTTTCCGTGGCGCGTTCCCTCGGTGATTCGCGCGTTGCGCCGGGCAGGGTGCCGAGTCGCGGTGATCATGCACGATCCGGATCTGTTTCCGCGGCGTGACGGGGTGGATGCGCTTCGACAGGCAACCGATGTTGCGCGAAGGTTTGTGCAACGCCGTGCGATGCGTTTCATGATGCAGCACGCGGACCGTGTCGTGCACACCACCGGAAGCGACGAGACGCTCCTCGGCGCCTCACGCGGCAGTGCGCGGGTCATTCCGGTGGGCTCGAACGTGGACATTCCAGTCATGCGCACGGCACCAGCGGCCGACCGAGCGATTTCCGTGTTTGGCGTCTCAGGCGAACCTCGGGGGACGGCGGAACTGCAGGAGATGGCCGCCGTGATCCGGCATGTGCTGCGGGCGGTTGGATCGGTGCGCGTGGAGCTGTGCGGCCGCAACAGCGAAGCGGCCGGCAGCGTGTTGCGCGGACTGGTGGTCGAGTCAGGCGCGGAGATTGTGGCGCACGGAGTGGTCTCTGCCGCTGAGGCCGGCCGGATCATCGCCGACTCGACCGTGACGATTCTCATGCGAGGGCAAGCAACCTCGGGTCGTGGGTCGCTGAGCGCGGCCATCGCCTGCGGCGTGCCGGCCGTGGCCTGGAAAGGTTCGCGTACGGCACCGCCGCTCACCGAGGCCGGCATCGTGATTGTGCCGTCCGGCGATGTTGAGGCGTTCGGCGCTGCGGTGACGAGGATTTTGAACGACCCGGCATACGCTGCGGCATTGAGAGCGAAGCAAGCCGAGGCGCAGCGGCTCGCGTTCAGCTGGGACGCGATTGCGATGCGATTCGACGAGGCCCTGGGCAATGACTAGTCGCCTGCGCCTCCTTGTTGTGTCGCCGCATCCGGTGCAGCACGAGGGTCCGGCGATGCGCGCGCTCGCCGCGCGCGACGACATCAAGTTGACCGTTGCCTACTGCAGTTTGCCGGACCCGCGTCTCTACCGCGGCGCGGAGTATCTGACGCGCGGCGCCTTTGATGACGTGCCGGAACGCGGCTTCTCGTCAATAGCGCTGCGCAATAGGTCGCCGCGACCCAGCTTGGGAAGATTCTGGGGTCTGTGGAACCCCGAAGTGGGCGCGCTGCTTGCATCGCGGGAGTTCGACGTCTGCCTGGTGTACGGTTACGCGTACGCCACAAGCTGGCATGCCTTCGCGGCTGCTAGGCGCTCGGGTGTGGCGTTGATCATGAGCACCGATGCGACGAGCTGGTCGCCGGTGAGCGAGGTGAGTGCAATCAAGCTCGCCCTCAAGAAGCGGCTCCTACCGTGGATATATCGCCGCGCCGACGTGATTGCGGTGCCCGGTTCCGCAGGCCAGCGTTTCATCCGCTCCCTCGGCATCAGTTCCGATTGCGTGGCCATCACCCCGTACGTCGTGGACAACGACACCATCGCCGCGACGGCGGCGCGTGCCGACATCGCGGCCGTCCGCACGGGATGGAGCGTTCCGTCCGGTGCGCGAGTGGTGCTCTACGTCGGAAAATTTCTCTCGCGCAAGCGCGCGATTGATGTGTTGCGCGCGCTGGCGGTCATGCGCACGCCGGACGTCTGTGCCGTGCTCGTGGGAACCGGGCCGGAGGAGTCGTTACTGCGGCTGGAGGCGGCCGCGCTTGGCGTGGAGAATCGGGTCAGGTTCGTTGGACTGGTGGCGTATGACCGGCTGCCCGAGGCGTATGCTGCCGCCGACGTCGTGGTCGTGCCTTCATCGAACGAACCATGGGGGCTGCCGGTAAACGAGGCGATGGTCTGCGGCCGCCCGGTGGTGGCCAGCGACCGGGTGGGATCGGCGGCGGACCTCGTGCGAGACGGTGTGACGGGTGTCGTCTATCCGTGCGGCGACACCACTCGGCTCGCGGCGGCGCTCGACGGGATCATTGGGGATCCGCAGCGCGCGGCCACGATGGGGCGTGCGGCACGAACTCGAATGGACGACTGGTCGCCGACGGCCAACGCAGACGCCGTCGCCGCGGCCGCCCACCGTGCAGTCGCCATTCGCGCGGATGCGGGGAGGACGCGCTAGGGTGCGCCTTCTCGTGTACGCGCACCGCTTCGCGCCAGACATTGGGGGCGCCGAGACACTCGTCCGACTGTTAGCGGAGGGGTTGGCGGCGTCTGCGGAAGTCACGCTCATCACCAACACCCGCACCAGCGACTCGCGCGAGCAGGCGTCGCCGTTTCGAGTGCTCCGCGCACCATCGGTACGAGCGATGTGGCGCGAGGTTCGCCGAGCGGACGTGGTGCACATCGCCGGACCGGCGTTGCTTCCGATGTTGCTGTGCGTGCTCGCGCGTCGACGCTTTGTGGTGGAGCATCATGGATATCAGGCCATCTGTCCGAATGGCTTGCTGTGGCGGCATCCCGCGCGCGTGTCCTGCACGGGCTATTTCATGCAGGGGAACTATGCGGCGTGCGCGCGTTGCGTCTCTTCCGGGGCGGGGCGCGCCGTCGGATGGAGGAGTGTTGCACTGATGTGGGTGCGGCGCGCGCTGGTGCGTTGTGCGGCGGAGCAAGTGGCCGTCTCGTCGCACGTGGCGCGTCGCCTGCGGCCGATCCCGGCGCGCGTGATCCTGCACGGCGTACGGCCGGCGGCGGCGACGCCCCTGCGCGACAGTGACCGGGTACGATTCGTGTACGTTGGGCGCTTGGTCGAGGAAAAGGGCGTTGAGCTCTTGATTGACGCGGCGGCCATGCTGGCGCGTGAGTCCCAGCAGTTTGAAGTCGTGCTCGTGGGCGATGGCCCCGAGCGTCAACGCTTGGAGCAGCACGCGTTGACGCGAGGGAGCGCCGACCTCGTGCGATTCGCCGGCGAATGCATTGGGGAGCGACTTGAGGAGGAGTTCGCCGGCGCTAGCGTGATCGTACTCCCCTCGCGATGGGAGGAAACCGCCGGGCTTGTGATTCTTGAGGCGGCAGCGCGCGGCCGAACCGCCATCGTTGCCGAGATCGGCGGCGCACGGGAATACGGGACGCTCGTGGGTGCAATACTATTCGAGGCAGGAAATGTGGAATCGCTTGCCGCCGTCATGCGAGCGCTCTGCAGTGAGCCGGCGCGCATCTCCGCCATCACGACCGCCACGCGCGCGCTGCCGGCCTCGGACGGTGAGGCGGCGCGCATGGTGCAGGATCACCTGACGCTGTATCGCGAGGTCGTTGCCCGATGAGCGCGAATCCGATTGCCACGCGCGCGCGACCAAACTGCCCGCACTGTGGACAGGCCGGACGTGCGCTCCATCAGCACCTGCGCGATGTGCACCATGGTGTGGCGGGTACGTGGAGCATCAACGCGTGCGAGCAGTGCGAATCACAGTGGCTGGACCCCGTGCCGGAGCCGCACGAGATCGCGCGACTCTATCCGGAATCCTACGCGGCCACTCGCGGGGCTCCAGCGGATCATCTGCACGGTCCGCGGAGCGGCATGGGCGCGCTGCGCTCGGCCCTCAAGCGCGAGGTGCTTCGTCGCGGCTTCGGTTACGACGCACTCCCAGGCTCGCTGCCGCTCGCGCTGCCCGCCGCGCTGATTGCCCGCATCGGGCCAATTCGGCGACTCGTCGGGCTCAACAATGTGCTGCTGCTCTCGGCGCCCCCGGGCCGCGTGCTCGATGTCGGGTGCGGAAATGGTCGGTTTCTGTTTGGACTGCAGCAGTTGGGCTGGACGGTCGAAGGTATCGAGCCAGATCCCGCCGCCGCCGCTCAGGCACGTGCCGCCGGGATTCGCGTGATTGAGTCACCCATCGAAGGCGCCCTCATTGCTGACGGGAGCTACGATGCCATCACGATTCACCATGTGCTCGAGCACCTCGTTGATCCTGGCCGGATGCTTGAGGCCGCCGCGCGATGGCTCCGGCCCGGCGGGACTCTCGTGGTGGCAGTGCCGAACCCATTAGGGGCCGTCGCCCGACACTTCGGTGCAGCGTGGCGTGGCTTCGACGTGCCCCGTCATCTGGTGCTGCTCTCTCCAAAGGCATTGCAGCGTGCCATGACCGCGGCGGGACTGCAAGCCGATCTCCATACGCCGACGCGATTCGTTCCGTGGATGCTCAATGAATCGAGCGAGGTTGCACGGCATCGTTTGGGCGTCGCCACGACGTACCTCCAACGCGTTCGCTGTGCTCTGCAGTCGCTCCGACACGAACGTGGCGAGGAAATCGTCTGCGTCGGCAGAAAGCCGTGAGTCGCGCCGTGCCCGTCTTCGTGCCGCACTGGAATCGTGCCGAGTCGTGCGCGCGAACAGTTGCGGCGCTTCACGGGCAGACGATTGCGGTGGAGATCGTCATTCTTGACAACGCCTCGCGCGTCGAGGAGCGGACGAAGCTTGCGGAACTCCTCGGAGATACGGCGACACTCCGCCAGATGGAGCGCAACCTCGGCTTTGGCCCCGCGCTGAACGTGGGACTTCGCGAATGGCTGGCCGCTGGGACTGACGAGTTCGCCGTGCTGGCGGCCCACGATGCGTTGCCTGAGCCGCACTGCGTTGAGCGGTTGCTGGACGTGTTGCGCGCGCGACCGGACATCGGCATCGCATCAGCCGTCAGCGGATACCCGCACATCGCACGCCACACTGGGCTCCGCGGCCCGTATCTGCCGCACCACGCCGTCGGAACCGGATTTGAAGCGCAGGACTTTCCGCACGGAACGCTGCTCGCGGTTCGACGGGACTGTCTGGCGCAGATTGGTCTCTTTGATGAACGGTTCTTTGCGTACGGATGCGAAATCGAGATTGGACTGCGCGCGCGCCGCGCGGGGTGGGTCGTCGGTGCGGTGTGGGGAGCAACGGTCGAGAATCCCGAACGCGGCGTGCCATCCGCCACGGCGTCCTACCTGCAGGTACGGAACGCACTACTGATCTCGCGTGAGGAAAGCGGCGCGGGCTGGGCGCTCGTGCGCACGGCGATCACTCTCGCGAACACGCTCCGCCTCGCTGCCTGGCCACCCGCAAGGCCCCAGGCGTTCACGGTCGGTGGTCGCTTGCGCGCGGTCCGCGATGCGTGGATCGGTCGGTTCGGTCCTCCTCCCGTCAGTGTCAGCGGTTCCATTTGGGGATCAAACCCATGAGCATGGGCGCGATCACGACACTCCTGCATGCGCGCCGCACCATCTGGTCGGTCGGGTTCGTGCTGGTTGGCGGGGCAATCGCCTCGTCCGTGGTTGCGGACGCGAACCGCTCGCTGATTGGCCTCGGATTCCTTGGCTTGGCACTCGTGAGTGTCGCCATCGGCGCGGTCGCCAACTGGCGCATGGGTGTCATCCTCTTTCTCGGATGGATGCTCATCGAGGACCTGCCGCGAAAGTATCTCGGCAACAACATGATTGTGTTCTTTGGGAAGGATGCGTTGCTCGCGCTGACGTACGTTGGGTATCTGCTTGAGAATCACCGCGTCCCGATTGCTCGTTGGCGACCCCCATTTCTTGCCGCGCTCGTTGCCTTCATCGCGCTTGGCGCAGTGCAGGTATTCAATCCCGCATCGCCGAGTGTTTGGTACGGGTTGATGGGGATGAAGCTGTATTTCTTCTATGTGCCGCTGGTATTCCTCGGGTTTGCCCTCCTGCGCGACGAACGCGATTTCGAACGATTCCTGGTGGCGTTTGCGGCGGCGGCCGGGGTCATCGCCGTGCTGGGTATCGCACAGGGAATCATCGGTCTGAACTTCCTCAATCCGAAGGTTCTGGCCCCTGAGCTTGAGGCGCTCGGCCGTGAATTGCGTCGCGCGCCGCGATCGGGCGTCATTTTCCCGCGGGCCACGTCGGTGTTTGTGAGCGAGGCACGATACGGCTCGTATATGGTCCTGGCATACATCGTTATTGTTGGCGCGACGATGTACGCCATGCATCAGCGACTACGGTCGCGCTGGCTGCTCGGTCCGCTGGCCATCCTGACGTTCACGGCCGTGGCCATGCACGGGTCTCGGGCCGGCGTGCTCTATCTGGCGCTGTCCACGATGGTCCTCGTGCCCGCGATGCTGTTCGGGGCGGGGCCCGACGCGCGGCGACGTCTCGCTCGCGGCGCGTCGCTTGGGCTCGTCGGCGTGGCGGCGTTGCCCGTTCTCCTCTTGGTCATGTTTCCGGCCGAAGTGGGTGCACGCTGGGCGCTCTATTCCGAAACAATCTCGCCGTGGAGCCCAGAGTCCGAACTTCGGTATCGACTCTGGGACTATCCGATGCTGAACCTGCAGGGCGCGTTCGAGGCATCCTACGGCGTGATGGGGCAAGGAATCGGGACGGCCTCGATTGGCGCACAGTATGTGAGCATGATCTTCAACGCACCGGTACCACCGCCGCCTGTCGAAAGCGGATTCGGAACCTTGCTTCTTGAATTCGGATATTTCGGCCCGATTCTCTGGGTGCTCTGGTCCGGTGCGCTACTGCTCGGCGGCTGGCATGTGCTTCGCCAGCTTCGCGGGACCCCCGCGCACGCGGTTGGCGTCTCCATTCTCTGGTTCGCCTTCCTTCTCCTCGTGCCGTTCACCTATGGCGCGCTGAATACTTACCAGAACTATCTGTACAACGTGATGTTCTGGCTCTTTGTCGGCATTCTGTATCGCCTGCCGACGCTCGCGTCGCGCACGGTGGCGACATGACGCGCGCCGAACTCTTGCGGGTTGCAATCATCACGCCAGAGCTCAACCGCGACGGCGCGACGGAGCTCGCCGTCGCTGAGCAAGTCGAACGATGGAGCGACCGCTTCGACGTCACGCTGTACACGATGGCGCACGCGGGCGTGGACCTGCGCGGCGTCCGCGTGCGCCGGATTCCTCGACCCCCCGGTCCGCACTTGCTGCGGTACGTCTGGTGGCTCGTTGCGAATCGCGCGGCGCGGTGGTGGGACGAGCGGGCGGGGTTGCGGTACGATGTCGTGCATTCGCCCGGCATGAACGCGCTCGACGCGGATGCGGTGGGCGTGCATATCGTCTTCGCCAAGCATTGGGAGGGCGTTCGGACCGCGTTGCAAACCGGCGCAGCGCAGACGGCCAGCGTGCTGCGGCGCATGCATCGCCGAGTGTACTGGGCGCTCGTGCGCGCGCTCGAGGCGAGGTTGTATGCGGGGCCTGCCACGCTGTGGGCGCTCTCGCGTGCCGATGCCACTGTGCTGGAATCCATGGGGCATCGTGTCTCAGGCTCAGTGCCCGTGGTGCCGTATGGCGTTGACGCTGAGCGATTCAGTCCGCCGCGCCGCGCCGCGCAGCGTGACCGTGCCCGCCTTGCGCAGGGCTGGAGCGACGAGCGCGTGCTGCTGCTCGTCGGGAACGATCTGCAGAAGAAGGGCCTCGACCGTGCACTTGCCGCGCTCGCCTTGCTGCCGGCGTCGTTCCGTCTCGCGGTGGCCGGGCGCGAGTCGGCACATGTGCACGCGATGGCTGGGGCGCTCGCCGACCGTGTCATCGCGCTTCCGTTCACGTCAGACATCGAGACGTACTACGCGGCGGCGGACTGCTTGATCGCGCCGTCGCGCGAGGATGCGTTTCACCTGCCTGCGCTCGAAGCGCTTGCCAGCGGACTGCCGGTGGTCGCCAGTGATGAAATGGGGGCGAGTGAGACACTCGCCGCGGCGATGACCGTCGTGCAAGACGCGGATGACGCTGCAGCGTTGGCGGCCGCCGTGATGGCCAGATTTGACGACGCACCGGCCACCGCGGCGCGCGTGTCTCGCGGTCGCGAGTACGCATTGGACGCGACGTGGGCGAAGTACGCGGAGCGGACGGCCGCCCTTGTTGAGCGTGAGGCGAATACGCCCCGCGTGCTGGTCCTGGCCCCCGATGCCGGGGGCATTGGCGGCATTCAGCTCGCGACGCATCAGCTTATTGAGGGCCTCGCCGCGCGGTACGGAGCGGCGCGCGTGGGGCTGCTTGCACTCCGCGCCCACGGCACCGCGTTGCCCTGCGTGGCGCTCAGCGATGAGCGGGCCTTCACGCTACGCGCAGTCGAGCGCATCTCGCCCCTGCGTAAGCTGCAATTCCTCTGGCGCGCGATGCGTGCGGCGCGCCGTTGGCGCGGACGCCGCGGGCAACTGGTGATTGTGGCCTGCCACGCGCATCTCGCTCCGGTCGCGCGCATCTGCTCCTGGCTGACCGGAGTGCCATATGTCGTCTGGGCGCATGGTATCGAAGTGCATGCGTCCATGAGCGGCAGCGCGCGCGCGGCGCTCGCGGCCGCCGACGCGGTCGTCGCCGGGAGCGGGTTCACTCAGCGAGTGGTCAGCGACATCGTCGGAGCAGGTGGGGGCGAGGTGCGGATGATTCACTATCCGATGTCGCCGTCACGCGCGGATGGACGGTTGCCAGCGGCCAATGAGGGGCATGGTGCGGCCGTGCGTGTCCTGTCGGTTGCGCGTCTTGTTGGTGAGCACGCGTACAAAGGAGTGGATGCCCTGATTATGGCTTGGCCGCGCGTGCTGGCCTCCGTGCCGGCCGCCGAGCTGGTGATTGTTGGTGATGGTGATGACCGCGCTCGTCTCGAACGCATCGCCGCGCGACTGCATCTGGGTAGCCGTGTGCAGTTCCTCGGTCGGGTGCGGGAGGCTGAACTGACTGCGGCGTACGCCTCGGCGACGGTGTTTGCGCTTCCCGGCCGCGCCGCCGAGGGGTTTGGCGCGGCGGGCGAAGGCTTTGGACTCGTCTTTCTCGAGGCCGCCGCGCACGGATTGCCGACGGTAGCCGGCCGCGCCGGTGGCTCAGGCGAGGCCGTGGAGGACGGCGTGACGGGAACCCTGGTCAACGGCGAGTCGTCGCGCGAAATCGCGCACGCGATTGTGCAACTGCTGACCACCCCTGCACAGGCACAGACATTCGGCCAGGCCGGCGTCGAGCGTACCCGCCGTGAGTTCTCGCCCCAGCGCTTCTCCGACGCGTGGGCATCCGTGATTGCCTCCCTTGCAGCACCCGGCGCTTCGTCGGTCGCTGCGGGAGGGCATTCGTAACCCATGTGTGGAATCATTGCCGTTGTGGGCACGTCGCTCGCGGACGATGCCACGAATCAAGTGGCTCGCGGGGTTGCCGCACTGCGCCACCGAGGTCCCGATGCGTCGGGTGTGCACCGCGTTGACGCAGCTGCAGCAAGTGCCTGTTTGGGAACCGCGCGCCTGCGCGTGCTCGACCTCGACGTCGTGGCTGATCAGCCGATGACCAACGAGGATCGGTCGGTCTGGGTCACGTACAACGGCGAATTGTACAATCACCGCGAGCTCAGGGTCGACCTCGAACGCACGGGACATCAGTTTCGCTCTCACGCCGACACAGAAGCGCTTGTTCATCTGTGCGAGGAGGTGCGCGGTGATCCGACGCCGATGCTTCGTCGGCTGCGAGGCATGTTCGCGTTCGCCTGTTTTGATCAACGCACGGGGCGCTTCTTCGCGGCGCGCGATCGGGTGGGAATCAAGCCGTTGTACTACACTCAGACTCCGGGCGGTGGCATCGCGGTCGCCTCGGAGGCCCGCGCGTTGGTCGCGGCGGGGCTTGCCTCGGGAGATCCAAATCCCGATGCGGTGCGCGGCTACCTTCGTCGCGGAGTGGTGCCGGCAACGGCGTCAATCTTTGCCGGCGTACGCATCCTGCCAGCTGGAGCGCTGCTCGCATGGGAGCGAGGCCGCACAACCATTACGACGTGGTGGAAGCCCGAACTGGTCCCGGATGCGTCGCTAGCTCATCCGGTCGAAGCGACGAGGTTGCTCGGGGCCGCGCTTGATGACGCCGTGGCGCGACATCTGGTCGCGGATCGTCGCGTGGGTGTCTTCCTCTCCAGCGGCGTGGACTCGGCGGCTATCGCCGCGATTGCGGGACGCGAACAAAGCGGCGTGCGCGCGCTGACGGTAACCTTTCCGGACAGCGCTGCCGACGAGGGTGCTGCCGCTGCGACTCGGGCACGAGATGCCGGTGTTGATCATACCACGGTGGCGGTACGGGACGCCGATGTCGTTGGGCTGATTCACGGTGCACTCTCCGCGATGGATCAACCGACCTCCGATGCAATCAACACTTGGCTGGTCTGCCGCGCGGCGCGCGCTGATGGCTTGATTGTGTGTCTCTCGGGAATCGGTGGTGATGAGCTCTTTGGCGGATACCCCTCGTTCGACTTGGTGCCTCAGGTTCGCCGCATTCAGTCCGCGCTCGGACTCTTGCCCTCGCCTGTTCGCCGCTACGCCACGCGACTGGCGGCGCATCGAAGGCCGGGAGGGAGGTTGGCGCGTACGCTTGACCGACCGTCGAGCGGACCCGACCCCTACGCGGCGGTTCGCGGACTGTTCTCCGGGCAGGAGGTCGCCGACATGTTGTCCCTGAATCACGTAGCGGATGCCGACGCGGTTGACCGCGACGTAGTTTCGATTCAGGAACTGCGATACTACGCGGGCGACCAATTACTCCGCGATACCGACAGCGTCTCCATGGCGCATGGACTTGAGGTCCGCGTGCCGATCCTCGATGATCTGGTGGTTAACGTGGCGCTGGCCATACCGGACTCGCTTCGCCTCGCCGCCGGGAAGCGCTGCCTCGCCAACGCGGCGGGCGTTCCCCTGACGAGGAAGCAGCCGTTCGCGCTGCCGTTCGACCGCTGGATGCGCGGTCCGCTGCGGGATCTCACGCGCGAAGCGCTGTTGTCGGATGAGCTTCCCTTCGCGCGCGCCATCCATGCGGCCGACCGCAGGCATCTGCTCGACGCCTTCGAGCGGGGTGCTACGCATTGGTCGCGCGTCTGGGCGATCGCGGCGCTCCGACTCTGGCCAGCAGCCAACGGCTTCCGGTGGCAAGGGTGATGCGAGTGCTCATTGCAGTTCCGTCGTTGGATCGCCACTTCGGCGGTCCCGTGGTCAAGGTGATGGCTCTTGCCACCGCGTTGCGCCAAGCGGGAGCGCAGGTGTCGGTTGTCGGCGCCTCCAACGAGCCGATGGACGGCGCAAACACGCTCCCCTATTCGTTCCGCTATCATGGCACACCCTGGCCGCGCGGACTTGGTCAGGTACGGCGAGCCGTGCGGGAGGCGGACATCGTGCATGTCGTTGGCTTTCGTGATCCCGTCGGTACGATTGCTGCGTTGTCAGCGGCGCGATGCGGCGTCGCATATCTGATCGAGCCCGCGGGGATGCTTCGTCGCCGAGGACGCTCGGCGTTGGTCAAGTCGGTGTTTGACGCCACGCTCGGCCGCCGGGTGCTCGCGCGCGCGCGACGGATCGTCGTGACCTCTGAGCTCGAACGACGCGAGGTGACTGAGTTTGGTGTCGATCCGAGCCGTATCGCCATGCGACCGAACGGCGTTACGGCCGTCGAGAGTCTCCCATTGCGCGGGGGACTACGGCAGCGCCTTGGCATTCCGGAAGGTGCTCCACTCGTGATTGCGATTGGCCGGATCGCCGAGAAGAAGGGACTTCTTCCGCTCGTCTACAGTGTCGCGGCGTTGCCCGGCGTGCATGTCGTGATTGCAGGCCCAAGTGATGCTGATGGTACGCTCGAACAGTTGCTCGCCGCACGCGAGGCGCTGGGCGAACGAAATCGCATTCACCTGCGTCCTGATGGACTGTGGGGCGATGCCAAAGTGCAGGCGTACGTTGATGCGGATATCTGTTGTCTCTACTCGCGCCACGAGAATTTTGGTCAAGCCGCGCTCGAGGCGGGGTCCCATGGGCTTCCCGTCGTAGTCTCGGACCGGGTAGGGGCCGCCGAGTTCCTTGGCGATGGCTGTGTGGTTGTCCCGATTGAGAATCCAACTGCGCTGACAGCCACGCTTGGTCGTCTCTGCACCGATGCAGCCGAGCGTGCGCGCATAGGCGCGGCTGCGCGCGCAGCGGCCGAGAGGCTCTCGTGGAACACCGTCGCTGCGGCGCAACTGTCGATCTACGCCGAGGCGCTCGCATGATCATCCTCGGTCTCAACGCATGGCATGGTGACGCCTCCGCCGCACTGTTCATCGACGGCAGGCTCGTGGCGGCAGCTGAGGAAGAACGGTTCACGCGTGTGAAGCACGAATCCGGGTTTCCCGCCCGTGCGGTGCAGTGGTGCCTCGAGGCAGCGGGCGCAAGCATCGCAGATGTTGACATCGCTGCGGTACCGCGCGACCCGTGGGCGCGCTGGCGCCACAAGCTGGCGTGGGCGCTCCGGTTTCCACGGTTCTCCGCTGACCGCGCGCGCGTGGCGGCCACCTTTTCCACGATTGACGCCGCGCTCGCCGACGCTACGGGTGGTGATGCCCACAAGCTTCGGGCGCGAATCAGACGCGTCGAACACCACCGCGCACACATCGCGAGTGCGTTCTTTGCCTCGCCGTTCGACCGCGCCGCGGTGCTCTCACTTGACGGCCTCGGTGATTTCGCGAGCGGGCTCTCCGGCGTTGGAGAGGGGACTCGTCTTCGAATCGAACGCGAGTCCCTGTTTCCGCATTCACTGGGCATCTGGTTCAGCGCCGTCACGCAGTATCTCGGCTTTCCGCATTACGGCGATGAATACAAGGTGATGGGACTCGCTGCGTATGGCGCGCCGTCACAGCTCGACGAGATGCGCCGCCTTGTGCGTGATACGGACCGCGGACTTGGGTACCAGCTTGATCTTCCTGCGTTTCGCCACCCCACTCACGGTCCCGGCATCACCTGGACGGGCGGCGCACCGAGTCAGTCGCCGCTCTTCGGCCTGCCGTTTGAGTCGCGGTTTGGACCACGCCGAGCACCGACTGCGGAAATTGATGATCGACACCGCGACATCGCGGCGTCGCTGCAGGCCCGGCTCGACGAACTGATCATTGCCATCACTCGACGCGCGGCGCAATCGGCAAACAGCGGCCGTCTCGCCTATGCTGGCGGCGTGGCGTACAACTGCGTGTCCAACGGGCGCGCGCTCGCCGCGAATGCGATTGAGGAGTTGTACATCCCGCCCGCGCCCGGCGATGCCGGCCTCGCCATTGGCGCGGGGCTGTATGTCTGGCATCACGAGCTTGGTAAGCCTCGTGAACACGTCATCACTCACGCATACTGGGGTGAGGCGGCCGATGAGCCCGCGATTGCGCGCGCGCTTGCGGCAGCGGGCATTGTTGCGCAGGCGCTGACACCCGACGAGATCGCCGAGCGCACGGCGGCACTGATTGCGGACGGTCGGATTGTCGGGTGGTACCAGGGACGTATGGAGTTCGGTCCCCGCGCGCTCGGAGGGCGCAGCATCCTCGCCGACCCGCGCCGCTCCGACATGAAGGAGGTCCTCAACTCACGGATCAAGCGACGCGAGTCGTTCCGTCCGTTTGCGCCTTCCGTGCTTGAGGAGTGCGCGTCGGAGTGGTTCGAGATGAGCGGGCATTCGCCGTTCATGCTCGTGGCGCATCGCGTTCTGCCAAGTCGTGCAACGCTCATTCCAGCCGTCACGCACGTGGACGGCACGGCGCGGGTTCAGACCGTTGCGCGTGAGACAAACCCGATGTTCCACGCGCTGCTCAGTGCGTTCCATAGGCAAACCGGCGTGCCCGTGGTGCTCAATACGTCGTTCAATGAGAACGAGCCCATTGTGCGAACGCCCGAAGAGGCTGTGCACTGTTTCCTGCGTGCGGATATGGACGTGCTCGCGATTGGACCGTACGTGGTTGAGCGGGCACGATGAACGCACGTTCGCGAAAGGTCCTGATCATCAATCAGTATTTTCCACCGGACACGTCGGCCACGGCTGTCTTGGCGGATGACGTCGCGCGCACATTCGTCCGGGCTGGCCATTCCGTGACGGTTCTCGCCGGGCGGCCGTCGTATCAACCGACATCAACGCGACCATGGCGCCTCGTCGCGCGCGAAGCGTATGAGGGTTGTGTGGTGGAGCGGGTGGGCTCCACGGCCTTCGGCCGCGCGGTGATGTTCGGCCGCGCCGCGAACTACCTGTCGTATCTGTCGCTCGCATTCTGGCGCGCACTCTCGATTCGCGCCGATGTGATTATCGCGATGACTGATCCACCTGTCGCGGTAGTTGTCGCGGCGGCGGCAGCAGCGCTTCGCGGCATTCCGCTCGTCTACAACGTTCGCGATCTCCACCCAGAGATGGCGCTCGCGGCTGGCATGCTGCGTCCGGGCCCGCTCGCGTCAATCTGGACGTGGCTGCATCGGTGGGGTCTCAGACGTGCGAGCCTAATCATTGTCCTCGGTGACGACATGAAGGCGCGGGTCATTGCGGCGGGAGCATCATCCGAGAAAGTCGTGGTCGTGCGTGACGGCGCGGACGCTGGCGCAGGCGCTCCGCAGTTGGTGAACGTGGGGGCGCTGACGGAATCGGTTCGCAAGGGCTTCGCCTTTACCGTGATGCACGCGGGGAATGTCGGGTTTGCTGGGGCGTGGCAGACACTGCTCGCCGCCGCGCGTCTCGCGGGGCCGGACGTCGGATTTGTCTTTGTGGGTGCGGGTGCCCAACGTGCGGCGCTCCAGCAGCAATCGGCAGTCCAGGACAACGTGCACTGGCTCGATCCCTGTCCTCCTGATGACGTGGCCGAGCTCATGAATGCCGGTGACTTGCAGGTCGTCACGGTGCGCCGCGGGCTCGAGGGACTGGTCGTGCCCAGCAAACTCTACTCCATACTTGGCACGGGTCGGCCGGTGCTCGTGCTCGCGGCCGAGTCGAGCGATGCGGCCAGAATAGTTCGTGAGGCGGAATGCGGATGGGTTGCTGACCCAGACGACCCAGCGAGCATTGCCCTCGCACTCACGCAGGCGCGTGATAACCCCGACGAACTCCAGCGATGCGCCCGCAACGCGCTGATCGCCAGCGCTCGGTTTGAGCGCAAGACTTTGCTGAAGTCGTACGTCGGCGTGGTCGAAGCGGTTGCCGATTCGGTGCAGCGGTAACGAGGGCCCGAAGACCGGACCCGTCGTTATGTCCCGCTGTCGAGCAGTGGCGCAACGCGATCCATGTACCGCGGGCTCACCAGGAGCGCATCCCAGAGTTCGCCTCCCGGATGGGCGGCGATGCTTTTCGCTTCGCCATAGATGATGCGCCGAGGCATTACGAAGTACTCCAGGCTCGTCCATCGCATGGGGAAGACGCGGTACCCAAGCGGCAATAGGATGTCGTCGAGGGCGGCAGGGGATGAGCCACCTGCCGCGAGCGACGTTGCATTGATTTCCATCCAGAGCGTCGGGCCATGCTTTGCCAGCGTGTCACGCATCCCGGCAAGCGCGGCGCCTTCGGAGCCTTCGATGTCGATCTTGGCAAACGAGATCGGTCCGAGTGGAGGGGCGCAGTCCGCGACGAGCGAATCGACGGTGCGCAGCGGCACGGAGATGGTGTCGCTGATGTAGCGCTCCTGCATCGGATTGGGAAAGCGGCTGCTCCAGCCCACTTGCTTGCTCAGCGCAATCTCGACTTCCCCGTTCCGCTCGCCAACAGCCACCTGTTCGATCTGGATGCCTGGGTATCCATTCCGCGCTCGGTGCTCAGCAAGCATCGCGGCTACCGATGGATCCGGCTCAACAGCGAGCACGCGACCGTTGGGGCCGAGTGCTCGCGCGAGGATCATTGCATTGAAGCCTTTGTTGGCGCCGAGGTCAATTACCGACTCTCCTGGGCGAACGAGCCGCGGCGCGTCGCGATAGAACGCGTAGTCGATTTCATGGAAGTAATAGCAGTAGTCCATGAAATCATCGCGACTGAGGCGCATCCAGAAGTCGGACGGCACGTGCTTCCAATGCAGGCCGTCGCCCCAGGAGCGAAGCCCCGCGGCACGCCATCGACGGCGAAGTCCAAGGGCAACCCGACGAATGGGATTCACCGGTGCGCGGGCAATGGTTACCGCAGGATCAGCGCGACCGCCACGCCTGCGATGACGGAGAGTCCTGTGCCCAGCAGCAGGCTACCGTGGCGGAACAGCCATGGGAGCTGACTGATGAAGATCTCGTCGCCCGACTGCACGGCGGAGTGCTCGAGCACCTGCTCCGATCCCAGCGATGTCTCGATGATCCGACCGTCACGCCTCAACAGAATCTTTCGGGGGTTACCATTCGCCGAGACGCCGCCAGCCATCGCAATGACGTTGCCGATTGTCATGGTCGCTTCGACGGGATACAGGCCCGGGTTCCCAACCTGGCCTTGCACGGCGACGCGGCGAACAACGCTTACCCGAATCGACGGATTCATCAAGTACGCTCGGAACGACGCTTGGATCTCATCGATGAGCGAGTCCGTGGACTTCCCTGTGACGAGCACCTCGCCAAGCATCGGAAGGATCACGCGGCCGCGGCCGTCGACGAGGAACTCGCCCGTGAGGCTGGTCTCACGCCAAACCCACACGCTGATCAGGTCGCCTGGGCGCACCCCAGTCGTCGCGGTCGTCGGTACACCTTGTGCACCGACAATCGTTCCCGCGAGTGTCAGCATTACGCCCGCGGCCAGGTGCATGATTCTAGGTCGCATCGGTCCCCGCCGTCTCGCCGTAATACCCACGGTAGCGCGAACCGTATCGGTCGCGTTCATCGCGCGTGTCAATCACCACGGTGCCAAGGACGGGCGCGCCCACCGCGCGCAACTCCTCGGCCGCGCGCCGCATCGCTTCGCGGCTGGTGCGGTCAACCCGTGTTACGAGGATGACGCCGTCCGTACTTGTGCCAATGACCGCCGCATCGGTCGCTTGCGAGAGCGGTGGCGTGTCAATCAGGACGAGGTCGTACTCGCTGGCGAGTCGTCCGATGAGTGCGCGCATGGCCGCCGACCCTGCGATCTCCGCCGGATTCGGTACCGGTGTGCCTGCTGGAATGAAGTCAAGTCTGCCGCCGGCAAACTTTGGCAACTCCACAGAGCGCCTGCTCTCGTGGTCCGTAGCGTCGCCAGAGAGGACGTCGGCGAGTCCGGGTTTACGCGGTACGCCGAGGATCTGATGCAAGGTCGGTCGTCGATGATCGGCGTCCACCAACACCACGCGCAGCCCCTGCTCCGCGAGGACCATCGCAAGATTCACCGCGGTCGTCGTCTTGCCATCTTGCGGCTCAGCGCTCGTAAGAAGAAGGCTGCGCAGCGCGTGCTCGCGCGTGGTGTCGGAGAAGGTCACGATACTCCGAAGTGCGCGATAGGCCTCTGCGGTGGATGACATCCGGTCATGACGCGCGACGATTCGGGGCTCCGCGCTGTGCGTGCGCTCGAACGATTGGCGCACGCTGCGCCGCTGACCTGGGATACTGGCCAGCGTCGGGAGCCCCGTGATTTTGGCAATCTCGTCGCGCGACCGAACCACAGTGTCCGTGAGCTCGCGGGCGAGCGCGACCACGAATCCAAGGAGTAGTCCCGCGAGGATGCCGAATACCGCGCTCATCGTGCGACGCGGACGGATCGGAGTGCGTGGAACCTGTGCGGCATCCACCAGCTGGATATTTGCCGACTCGACGGCCTCCGCGATGTCCGCTTCCTTGAGCCGCGTCTGCAACAGCGTGAACATCGAAGCCGTCAGTTGGACTTCGCGGGCCAGCCGCGAATACTGGAGTTCCGTTGCGGGAGCGCGTGCCAACACACCGCTGAGGGCGGCGACTGCACTGTCCTGCTGCGCCGCCTGAGTGTTGAGGAGGGCCAGTTCCTCGCGTGCCACCGAGCGGAGGCGAGCGGCAAGCGAATCACGCGTCTGCGTGACGGCGCGTAGGTCTGGGTCGGCGGCGGTGCGCCACGCGGCGAGTCGGGTTGCCTCCGCGTCCAGTGTCGTCAGCTGCTGCAGCAGGGAGCCAATCGTGGCGTTGGACGCCGCCATCGGCGTTGCGGCCAGCATCGTCCACGACGATCCGTCGCGCCCCGCGGCAGCGGTCCGTGTGAGCAGGTCGGTGAGGGAGCGCCGGTTGCGCGCGGTCTGCTCGCGCTCCGCGACCAGGTCGGCGTAGCGCCGTGTTGCTTCGGTGGTCTGCGTGGCAGGATCGATGACCATATTCTGCCGACGATACGACTCGAATGCATCCTCGGCTTCACGCAGTTGTCCGGAGATGGTGGCGAGTTGCGTTTGCAGGAACCGCACCTCCCGCCGTGCCTGCTCCTTTTGCGTCTGATTGCGGCGGGCCAGGTACGCACGTACCACCGCATTCACCACGTCGCGGGCGACGACCGGATTGGTCGATTCCCACGAGACCCTCACGATGCGTGCGTTGGCCTGCGGTCGCGACACGCGAAGCGCGCCGCGCAGTGACTCGGCGATGCCGCTCACGGTATCCACCACCAGTCGCAGTTCCGGTATCGCCACGGGCCATGCGTCTGTCTGCACGGTGATGCCCGCGATGTGGATTGGGGCATCGCTCGGCGCCGAGAGCTGACGGCCGTCCGGCGTTGTCACAGTGACTGTCGTTCCTGCGCGCGCGAGCGTCCAGGCGCCCGGAGTGACGCTGCTGTCCATCTGGACAATCAGTGCCAGCGTATCGCGCGAGACCGCGTTCGTCGGGGCCGTCGTGACGTGCAACAGCAAATCGCGCACCACGTCGGCCGCGACGCCATAGCTCTTGAGAATCTCGATTTCCGTCTCGATTGCCTGCGGGTAGCCACTGGCGAGCATCGCCTGACGCGCACCCGTCGATTCGGTCTCGAGTTGGAGTGTGGCGTAGGCCTCGTATACAGCAGGCTGTCGGTAGGTCAGCCAGCCGCTCCCCGCACCGACGACCACGGTGCACGCGATTACCCACCAAATCTGACGACGTGCCGCGGAGAGGAGCCGCCCCAGCGAGGCGCCCTCAGCGTCTTGGTACTCCGGAGCCTCCGAGCGGTGGGACTGAGCGGGGAGCAACAGGGTCCTTGATGCGGAGTCGAGGGGAGCGAAGAAACGCTTGAACTCAGCGCGGGATACGAGCGTGAACCGCGTTCGGAAGTATGGTGCGGCTCATAGTCTCGCGCCACCAAGCTGAGCACCGTTGGGCCATGCTACAGCGCTGGCAATCTTGCCTCACACCGGCGAAACATTCCCCGAACTCCACCCAATCGACCCACGCCGCCCCGCGCCCCAGCGCGGGTACGTCCCCAGCATCCGCGTCTCCGTCGCCAGCCCGGCGATGTCATTCACCACGGCATCTGCGGCGGCATCACCGACTTGGTGATCGAACTCCACAAAGAACCGGTAGCTCCACGGTTCCCCGGTAGGGCGCGACTCTAACCGACGTATGCTCACACCATGCTTCGAGAGCGGGCTGAGCACGGTCAGCAACGAGCCCGGCGTGTCAGCCGTGCGCACTACGAACATGGTGCGCGCGGGAGTGCCCGGCGGCAAAGGCAGTGGTGCACGTGAGATTCCAAGAAAGCGCGTCTGATTGTCCGCGCGATCCTCAATGTCGGCCTTCAAGATTTGCAAATCGTAATGCAACGCGGCGCGTCGGCTCGCGACGGCCGCGACTTCGGGGTCCTGCACCTTCGAGACATCCATCGCCGCCCCTGCCGTGTCGTACGACGGATGCACTTCCATCTGCGGCTGTTCAGCGAAGAACTGCCGGCATTGATCGAGCGCCACCGGATGACAGAGCACGGTGCGCACGGAATCGAAGGTCGCACTCGCAGGGCCGAGAAGACAATGGTGCACGGCCACTACCGTCTCGGCGACGACGTGCAAACCCGCCATCGCTGAGATGGCATCGTGCGCGCCGGCGATTGAGCCGGCCATCGTGTTCTCAATCGGCAAGACACCGCGATCAGCGACGCCAGCCGCGACCGAGGCCGTGACATCGGCGAAGTCACGGTACGGGACGCGCTGCACATCGCCTCCCCAGAGTTGCTGGATGGCCTCGTCGGAGAACGAGCCGATCTCGCCCTGGAAGGCGATGCGAAGGCGCGCGCGATCGGCGCTCACTACTTGGTCAGCTCTGCGATATCGAGCACGCTGATGGGGCCGAGGTTGAGGGCTTCGATGCCGGCGCGAATCTTGGAGAGATCACCGACGATGACAATCGTCGCGTTGTCGGCAGGGATCAATCGTCGAGCGGTGCGGAGCACATCGGCGGCGGTCACCTTGTCGATCGCCACCACGTATTCCTGAAGATACGTCAATGGGAGATTGAATGCGGCGAGGGCGGTAATCTGCCCAGCGATCTGTGCGGTCGACTCGAGGTCGCCAGGGACACCGAGCGCGAGATACGCCTTGCCGCGAGCGATTTCATCGGCGGCGACCTCGGTGGTGCGCAGAGCAGTGAGTTCCTTGAATAGCTCGACGAGCGAACTGTCGGTGACATTGGTGCGCACATCGGAGCTGGCGATCCACGCCCCCGGCAACGGGCGCCACTGGAAGCTGGAGCTCACCCCATAAGTGTAGCCCTTGGTCTCGCGCAGGTTGGTCATCAGGCGCGAGGAGAAGGAGCCGCCGAGGATGGTGTTCATCACCATGACGGAGGCGTAGTCGGGGGTGGTGCGCTCGATGCCAGGAACGCCGATCATCACGACCGACTGCGCAGCGCCGGGCTTGTCGACGAGAATGACGCGCTGTGCGGTGGTGCGCACAGGAGTCACGAGCACCGGTGCGGGCGTACGCTCGGCGCCGCTCACTGCCCAAGTGCCGAAGCGGCGCTGGAGTTGTGTGCGCGCTTCTGCGTCGCTGATATCACCAACCACCGTGAAGGTCGCGCGCATCGGGCGGTAGGCGCCACTATGAAAGGCGCGCACGGTGGCGGAGTCGAGCTTCGTGGTGGAAGCGGAATCGCCGCCGAGTGACCGATTGTACGGATGCCCTGCGGGAAAGAGCGCCTGATTGAACGCAAGCTGAGCGAGGGCGCGCGGCTGATCCTTCTGCTGCAGAAGATTGGCGAGCCGGAGATCGCGCTGCTGCCGCACATCGGCGTCGCGGAAGGTGGGACGCAGCACGACATCGGCCATGAGGTCGAGTGCGGGTCCGAGGTTCCGCTTGGCGACGCGGAGCGTGACGGTGGTGTTGTCCCAATCGGCGTTGGCCGAAAGGCTGGCGCCAAGGAAAGCGAGCTCAGACTGCAGCGAGTTGGCATCGCGCGCGCCGGCGCCTTCGCGGATCATCGTGGTGACGAATGACGCGAGGCCTGGGGTGTCGTGATCCAAACGACCACCGCCAGCGAGCTGGAGCGTGATGTGGACGAGGGGGAGCTCGTGCTGCTCGACGACGCGGATGGCGGCGCCATTCTCGAGGCGCACGCTCTTCACGGCGGGGACGGTGAGTGCGGCGGACGTGGCGAGGGCCGGTGGGCGCGTGCGGTCGAAGGCCTGCGGCACCGCCTGTTGTGCCTCGGCAGCGAGGGGCGCGAGGAGCGCGGCGGCGATAAGAATGCGCGAGGACTGGATCACGGGGTGACCATCGGAGTCTGCGTGGCGGCGAGCTCGCGCTTGCCTTGGGGAACGACGCTCAGCGTGGCGCGGCCGCTCAAGAGATACTGGCGGACGACACGCTGCACATCGGCGGTGGTGACGGCGCGATAGCGATCGAGATCGCGCTGGAAGTAATCGGCGGTGCCGGTGGCGTAGTAGTAGGCGTTGAGGCGATCGGCCTTGGCATCGGCGAACTCGAGAGAGTTGAGGAACTGCGCTTCGATGGCGTTCTTGGCCTGCTCGAGTTCACGCGCGGTCGGGGGGGCGGCGGCGAGCTTGCGGAGCTCAGCGTCAATCACGGCCTGCAGGGTGTCGAGATGCACACCGGGGCGTGCGGTGGCGACGACTTGGAAGTCGCCGTCGAGCCGCTTGGAGGAGTTGAACGCATTGGCCGACGTGGCGAGCGGACGATTATACACGAGCGCCTGCGTGAGCCGGCTATTGCGTGCGCCGGAGAGGATGTACGAGGCGATGTCGAGCGCGGCATCGTCGCGCGAGAACTCAGGGACGGCGTGCCACGCGAGATAGACACGCGGGAGCTGGACGCGATCTTCGAGCACGATCACGGTATCGCGTAGCGTGAACGCGGCGGGACGATTGCGCGTGATGGCAGGGCCGCGCGGAATCTCACCGAACATCTGGCGGACGGCGGTGCGCACGGAGTCGGCCTTCACGGCGCCGGCGACGACGATGACGGCGTTATTGGGCGTGTAATAGGTGCGGAAGAAGTTCTTGACGTCATCGAGCGAGGCGGCGGAGAGATCGGCCATGGAGCCGATGGTGCTCCAGGAGTAGGGATGGCCGCGAGGATAGATGGCAGCGGTGAGATTCTCGAACGCCATGCCGTAGGGTTGGTTCTCGTAGCTCTGGCGGCGTTCGTTCTTCACCACATCACGCTGGAGATCGACTTTGGGAACATCCATGGTCTCAAGCAACCAACCAAGTCGGTCGGCTTCGAGCCAGAGCATGAGTGGCAACGCAGCGGCGGGGCCGGACTCGTAGTAGTTGGTGCGATCGGTGGTCGTGGAGCCGTTGTTGTTAGCGCCGGCGGCTTCGAGGAGGCGATCGAACTGTGGGTAGGGGGCGTTCTTGGAGCCCATGAACATCAGGTGCTCAAAGAGATGGGCGAAGCCGGTGCGGCCGAGGAGTTCGTCGCCGGAGCCGACGTGGTACCAGACGTTGGTGGTGACCGTTGGCACGCTCGCGTCTTCGTGGACGATGAGGGTGAGGCCGTTTGGGAGGGTGTCGATTGTGACGGGGACTCGGAGCTGCGCTTGGGCTGGCGCGGCGAATAGTGCAAGCGCGAGGAGAGAGGCTCGGATGTTCATCTTCTGGAGAGGAGAGAGGGCGCTACGAGCGGCAAGCTGTAAGCTTCAAGAAAACTACGTACTGATACTTCCAACTGCTGTTGGGATCCATCTACGAACAGCTCGGCCGCTCCCCGAGGGGAGCGGCCGAGCGTGTGCTACTGGGGCGTGGCGGTCACCCTACTGCACGCAGCGACCGCGCGGATCGGGCTTGGGCTTGTCGACGACAGGCCGCTCGGCGAGGTTCGCGACTGAGGCGGCGAGATCGTGGGCGTAGCGCGCGACCTTGGAGAGTTTGTCGAAGTCAATGAACTCGACTTCGTCGGTGACCTGGTGGTAATCGGCGTGGCCCCCGGTGCTCATAAAGACAATCGGAATGCCGTAGCGTGCGTACATGTAGTGATCGGAGCGGCAATAGTACTGCTCGGGGTGACCGCTGGCGTCGTACTGGTAGTCAAAGGCCCAGTTGAAGCCCTTCTCACGGCTCACAGTCTCGACCAAGTCGCCGAGTTGGGTGGAGAGACGACGCGAGCCGATGAGCTGCGCGTAGTTGGGGCCACCGCGGAGTTCATCGCCGGGCTTGCCGCGGCCGACCATGTCGAAGTTGAGCTGTGCGACGATCTGCTCGCGCGGCACGGTGGGGTGGTCGGTGAAGTGCTCGGAGCCAAAGAGTCCGAGTTCCTCGCCGGTGTGCCAGACGAAGATGATGGAGCGCTTGGGGCGGGCGCGCTCGCCGGCGAAAGCGCGGGCGACCTCGAGGACCGCCATGGAGCCAGAGCCATCGTCATCGGCGCCGTTGTAGATGGAGTCCATTCGCGCCACAGGATTGGCGCGGCGGATGGAATCCATATTCACGCGGACGGACGAGAAGATCTGCTGCGTCATCTGTCCGTTGTTGGCGAGCTGCTTGGCGTGCATTTCGAGATTGAAGGCGCGGAGCGAGTCGCGGTCGAGTGCGGGGCCGGTGCCGACGTGGTCGCTGTGGGCGCCGACGGCGACATACTCATTGCGGAGTGTGGCATCGGAGCCGCGGAGGATGGCAACAACGTTGTACGACTCGACGGGCTGCTTCTTATAGCTCGCGCGTCCGCCGAACGCCGCGCCCTCGCGTCCGATGGCGGCCTGCGCGAGCTCGGGGAGGCCGAGTGCACGAGCGGCGGTGGCGCGAGTGATGTGGAGATAGGCGGGAAGTTCGGGGCCTTCAGCCGCGGGGCCATCGAGCTGCATCGGCGCGGCGGAAATCGCGGCGCGTAGCGCGGGCTCCATCACATCGAAGTTCACGATGACAATCGCCGCGGCCTTCGCGTAGCGCTGCTGCGCTTGAACCTTGATGACGGTGGGATTTTCGGCCGTGACGGCAATGATGACGGCCTTGCCAGCGACGGCATCACCGCTGAGGAGATCGGGAGATCCCCAGACGCCGGCGTAGATGGTGGTTGCGCCATCGACGACGCGGCCGCGCGGGCCCTGATTGCGCGGGAGGTAGTCCACGTACGGGACGAGGCGTTCGCCGCCGATGGTGAGCGCGGAGCTCGCGGTATCGAGGACGGTGGAGACGAGGGCGACGCGCTGGAGAAAGGTGCCGCTATCGCCGGCGGGTTCGAGGCCCATCTTGCGTAGTTCGGCGGCGATGTAGCGTGTGGCCTTGCGATGATCTTCGGTGCCGGTGAGGCGGCCGCGCATGGAGTCGGCGGTGTAGAGCTCGAGGCGCGCGCGCATGGCGGCGGGGGTCATCGGGGCCGGGAGTGCGGCGGCGCGCGGGGTGTTGCGTTGCGCGTGGGCGAGCGGCGCGGCGGTGGCGAGCAGCGAGAGCGCCGTGAGCACGGCGTGGGGGAGTCGACGCATCAGATCCTCAGGGAGTCGTGCGGAATGGAAGGCGGGGCGATGGCCCCGGACATCTATAATAGGACAACCCAATGGGGCGTGGGGGTTGCCGTTGCGCACTCGTACGGGGCGAGGGGGCGGAAAGTGCCACCGGAGAGGGACTTAGGCGTGCTTTTTCTGGTGCGTGGTGGCTTGAGTCAGGGCGGGGGGCTGACTAAGTTGAAAGGCTCGCGGCCAGGTAGCTCAGTTGGTAGAGCAGCGGACTGAAAATCCGCGTGTCGCCGGTTCGATTCCGGCCCTGGCCATCGATTGGCACCAATTAATCTGGCAGGACAATGCGCTCGGCACTCGTGCCGGGCGCATTGTCGTTTGAGGTCATGCGTCGGACCTCGGCGAGCCGCGATTTGCGCGCCGCCCCTCCAGATACACCAGGGCACTGAGCACGGTGATGCTTACCGCCGAGATCGCACACCACGGGCAAAAGGTCTTCAGAATGAAGAACTCTGCGTACTTGAGCCGCAGGGTGAACAGCAACGCCGCCCACACGAGCGTCATCAACGTGCGGGCCACCCATCGCGCGTCGGCAAAGTTCTCGAGCGAGCCAATGACCGCGACGAGCACGACAATCGAGTAACCGACCGCACCGATCAGCGCGACATCCACCCCGAGGAACCAGCTCCAGGGACTGTACTGCACGAGGGCGCACCCGCCGCCGCCCCCGCACGAGAGGGCACCGGCCTTGCCAATCTTCCAGAGATGCAGATACGTGGCCACGAAAGCGTTCACCAGCGCGATGATCGCGATGAGCTGTCGCCACGAGAGGCCGAGGATGCCGGCGCGCGGGGAGTGTGCGGTGGAAGGCATTTGCCTCTAAGTTAACCGCGCACCTGTCGCACATCAGGCACCCAACACTCGGACCCGACGATGGCCAATTGGCTCAAGCGCATCACGCCGATCCTCCTTGTGGAGGAGATCGAACCCTGCCTCGCCTTTTGGGACGCCCTCGGCTTTGAGAAGATGGCCGAGGTGCCGCACGGTGACCGACTGGGCTTTGTAATCTTCGAGAAGAGCGGGCTGGAGATCATGTACCAAACTCGGGCGAGCATCGCGGCCGACCTCCCGGCTCTTGCCGATGCACCGGGCGGCGGGACCTTCTTGTTCATTGAGGTGATGAACCTCGATGACACGATCGAGTGCATCGAAGGAGCGCCCCTCGTCTTCCCGCGCCGCAAGACCTTCTATGGAATGGAAGAGATTGGGGTTCGGGAGCCCGGCGGTCACGCGGTGACGTTTGCGATGGCCGTGAGCGACTAGCGTCGGCAGTAGCTCAGGTGCCGAGCTCGTCGAGCCGCGGGTTCACGATGCTGTTGTAGATGGAACCGAAGGTGAAGGTGAGGCCGACCGACCCACCGAGCCGGTAGTTCGTGGCCAGTGCGCGCTGGCGGGTGAGGACTTCGTTGTCGGACGCGCCGCCACGACGCAGGTAGAGCTGATCGTTCACCTTCGCCGCGTCGCCGCGCAGCTCGAGCGCGAGGCCGCGCGAAAGGCGTACCTGCGCGCGACCATTGAAGCTCAAGTTGTAGGTCTTGGCATCGTGGAGATACTGCGTGTAACGCATCGCGCCATCGAGCGAGCCCCACTGCTGCCGCGACTCGCCGGCGAGGATGGCGCGGGCGATCGGCCTCATCTCGGTGGTGAGACCATAAATGGTGACCTCTTTGTAATCGGTGTAGCGCCCGCCGATGGCGATGGCGGCGATCAACTGCCGCGAAGTCGCGTCGCGCCACGGGAAGTAGTTGTACTCAGCGGAGAGATCGAGTCCGGCGGCGGATTCCATGTTGCGGAAATCAGAGCGGCCGGCGGTGAGCCGCGTGCCCACGGACCAATGCTCCGAGATGCTGCGCACGGCGCGGGCGCTCACATCGGTGGAGCGCAGGATGTAGGTCTGCTTGGAGCTGTCCGAGAGCGTGAAGGTATTGGCACGATACTCCTCGTTGGCGCTGAACGAGAGCTTGAGCGCCTCAGTGGTGCGGCTCACGTTCACACTGCCGTTGAGTTGGTACGACGAGTTGAGCGATTCGGCGTTGCCGCTGCCGTTGACGCGGATGCGATAGACCCAGAAGTCCCACGAGTCCTCAATCACTTGGAGCGGTCCGATGCCCGTCACATTGATTGGCGCATCGTAGCGCAACGAGAAGGGCGACGAATCGCTGACCCGAATCGCGTACGGCACGAGACCAAGCTTGAGAACGCGGGCGACTTCACGACGGCGCATGTCGTCGGTGGAGTTGGGTGCAATGGTGGCGTGCAGTGTGTCGACTTTGGCGATGAAGATGCCGCGGCCAAGTAGCGTGAAGGTATAGGCGCTCCCACCGGCTGCCGTGCTGATTGTGGTGATGAGCGCGTGGATGTCCGCGTCAAGCCGATCCTGCGTCCAGAGGACGTAGGGGAGCTCGGTGATCAGGAAGTTGCGGTCGCAGCCGCCGGTGGGGCAGTCGAGGAAGACGCGGAGGCGGGGCTCGGAGGTGGGGGCGGCGCGGGTGGGAACTCCGGGTTCCTGGGCGGAAAGCGGAGAGGAAGGAGCGAGGAAAAGGGGAAGGGCGACTACAAGGGAAAGACACGCGGCGCGCGCGCGGCGTGTGATGCGGCGCGCGAGGGGACGGAAGATCGAGGGGGAGGGCATGTGCATCTACTACGCGCGGCGGGGGGGGTCTGTTGGGACTATTCCTGCGTCGGGAGGCCGAGTCGCAGAATGCGCTCTAGGAGCTTGGGATAGCTCAGGCCGTCGTGCCTGGCGGCCGAGGCGAACTCCTCTTGCTCGGAGATGTCGGGATTGGGGTTGGCCTCGAGGAAATAGAGACGATTCTCGGCGTCGAGACGGAAATCGATGCGCGCATAGCCGGTGAGCTCGAGGATCCGATAAATGCGCTTGCTGTCGTGGAGCAGGCGTTCCTCAACCGCCGGATGCAACTCCTGCGCAGCGCGGATGGTGATGCCCTTCTTGGCTTGGTAATCGATGTCGTGCTTCGCCTTGGCCGTGGCGATCAGCGGCTCGTTGGGATCGCTCTTCTCGGCGAAGAGCTCCCACGGCGTGAAGGCGACGAGTCGATTGTTGCCGAGCACGCTCACGTAAAGCTCGCGCCCGCTGATGAACTGTTCGGCGATGGCGTCGGTGCCGATGCGTTCGTGGACAAACCGCACGCGCTCCACGAGTTCGTCGTCGGTGTTGACGATAGAGGCTTTGGAGATGCCCACCGACGAATGCTCGATGAGCGATTTCACAATGAGGGGGAAGGTGAGGTCGCGCGGGCGGCGCACCTTGCGGCCAATGGGGAAGACGGCGAAATCGGGGACGCGGATACGATGATAGGCGAGGAGCTTCTTGGAGAGCGCCTTGCCGCGCGAAAGCATCAGGCCGCGAGGATTGCAGCCGGTGTAGCGAACCTTCATGAGCTCGAGGAAGCCGACGACATTGTGATCGTAGGTTGTCTCGCCGTGGAACTCCTCGAGGAGATTAAAGACGATGTCGGGCTTGTGCGCCTCGACCGCCTCGCGGATGGGCCGAAGTTCCCACTGCACGCCGAGCACGAGGACATCGTGCCCGAGATTGCGGAGCGTGGTGATGACGTCGATCTCGGTCTTGATCTCGAACTGCTCCTTGGGGGAGAGCGCCGCGAGATCATCAGGCGGCGCCAGATCCGGGTGCGTGAGCACGAGGATGCGGAGCTTCCTCATACAGCGATCCAGTCGCGGCGTCCCTGGCCGACGAGAAAACTCATTGTGCGTGCAGTGAGAAGCACCATGAAGTCGGTCAGGACCTGGCGCTCATTGCCGATGACGCGAAGTTTGAGCTCGCGGCAACGGCCGCTCATATCAGTGAGCACTTGATCGAGGGAGAACTGGTATTCACCGGTCCATCGGGAGACAATGCTGCGGATATGGACGCGGTGTGTGCGGAGGAACCCGGCTGCCGTGGGGCGATGGCGATACCGCGGATCATCAGAGAAGAGGCTGGACAAATCGTCGTCGTAGGTCTTGGGGTACTCGACCGAATATATCGCGCGCCGATACAAGTAGTGGTCGAAGAGTGTGCGATTCACTTTGCGCAGCGGATCCACCACGCGCCGGTCGCGCGCTGGGGGAACGGTGCCGGCAATCTCTTGCATCAGTTGATCCACGTACTCGAGCTTTTGCAACGCCGGCCAACCGGCGTAGCGACGACGCCAATCGGCACGAGGGCGGAGCCAGACGGCAAAGGTCTCCGCAAAATCCTCATCGGGATGACTCTGCGCGTACCATCGTCGCAGATGCTGCACGTAGCGCTTGCTCGCCGGATTGGGGCGATACGCATCGGGATACTTCACGCTCGACTTCCCAAAGAGGCGTTGCCACTCCCGCTTGCGATGTAGCTGATAGCCGTGCTGGATTGCGTGGCCGCACTCGTGGCGCAGGATCTTCATGCACTCGTGGTGCGTGCCGCCTTCGACCTCGATTAACTGGTTGCGCTCGAGGCGCATCAGGCGCGGATGCAGCAGATAGAACGGCACCGCGAAGCCGGAGACGCCCCCAGGCGAGAACCACTCGTCGGAGACCCAGACGTGCGGCTTGAGACGGATGCCGCGTTCCTCGAGTTCCCCGTGAAGTTCGTTCACGCAGTCGCCGACCCACGTGCCCTCTAATCGCACCCCGAGCTCTCGGACGCGCAGCTGTAAGAGCCGCTCGTCCGAGTATCGCGCCCAAGGGAAGCGATGGGGCATTGGGTCAGCGTTCCGTGCGCTGCATTGGCATTACACCGCGTCGCTCAGGCTAGTGAAACTAAAGTCGCGTGCCTTCACCGCGGGAAAGACCACACCACTATTGGTCCGCACCGCTGGGCCGAGCGCCTCAAGGTTGTTGAGCATGATGAGCCCCGAGTCGTTGAAGCGCATGTTTTTGATGGAACGAGTGATGCGGCCATTCTCGACCAAGAAGGTGCCATCGCGCGTGAGGCCGGTGAACACCAGTGTGCGCTGATTCACCGGACGCAGATACCACAAGCGTGTGACGAGGACGGCGCGCTCGGATCCCTTGATCATCGCGTCGATGGTGGAATCGCCACCGAGCATCTTGAAGCCCGCGCCACCACCACCACCAAAGCCGCCGCCACCAAACCCACCTCCACCGCCGCCCGTGGGCTGGTTGCCCGTGCGCTGCGCCCAGAAGCGATCGTAGCTCAGTTGCTTGAGCACGCCGTTCTCAACCCAGACGCGCCGTTGCAGCGGCAGGCCATCGCCGGCAAAGGGGGAGCCGAGAATTTGTGCGTCGCTCGGATCGGACAACAACGTGACGCGGGAGTCAAGGATGCGTTCACCGAGTTTCGTGCCTCCCCCAGCCTTTGACATCGGGGAGCGCCCTTCGTCGGCGGCGCGCGCGCTGAAGATGCCGGCAATTGAGCCGAGGAGATCAGCGGACGCCTGCGGCTCAAAGATCACGGTGTAGCGCCCCGGTTCGATCGCCTGCGGATTGCGTGAGGCGCGCGCGCGTTCGGCGGTGCCCGTGGCGATGCCGCGGAAATCGATCTTGCGCCAATCGTTGTCGTCGGCGCCCATCCAAGAGCTACCGGTGCCGTCGCTCGTGCGCACGGTGAGCGAGTAGTTGGCACTCGTGCTGCGATGGAACGCGAAGAGGCCGGCGCTGTTGCCGATCGCCTGCGAGTTCGCCGAGGCCTCGATGTATCCCGCGGCAGTGATATCGCTGGCGCGACGCGTGAGCTCGAGTGTGGAGAGTGCGGCGCGCGCGCGATCATCCGCGCTCAACGTGGCGGTGGAGTCGAACCAGGCGGGGATCGTGGCGTACTGCTGCGCGGGGAGTTCGGGGAGTTGCTCGGGATCTTCGGGGGAGAGTCGGGCGAGCGCCTCGGCTTGCGCCACGGCGCGCTCAAGGCCGCCAGGTCCGAGATCGTTCGTGAGCACCGTGGCATTTCGCTTGCCGACGAACGCGGTGATGCTAATGGTCGCATCGTCGGAGATGCCAGAGGTGGACATCTGGTTGTCGGCGAAGCGGACGTTGGTGGCGTACGAGCTATTCACACTCACGCGGCAGGCGTCGGCCTTGGACGCCTTGATTGCGCGTTGGACGATGTCCTCGCACTCGGCGCGCGCGAGAACGATCGGCTCGTCGAGCACGCCGTGACGTTCGGCGTCGCGGCGCGCGATGAGGCGCTTGGGCGAATCGGAGAGGGTGCTCACAGAGTGCGCCCCGTGTTGAGCACGTTGATGTTGCGGAAGAGACAGGGGGGGCAGCCGTGGCTCACGGCATTCGATTGCCCAGGTTGTCCCTTGCCATCGTTGAAGGTGCCGCCGAGTTCGTAGGAGGACTTCCCGCCGATGATGTCGATGGAGTTCCAGAAGTCGGGGGTGCGCATGACGTACGCGACGTCTTTGAGTTGGCCGACGATCTTGCCGCCGCGAATCTCGTAGCAGACCTGCGCGCCGAACTGCGCATTGTAGCGCTGTTGGTCGATTGAGTACGACGCGCGGCCGATCATCGCGATGCCTTTGTCGGTGCTGGCGATGAGATCGTCCCACTTGCGGTCGACGCGTTGATCAGGGACGATGGAAACGTTTGGCATGCGCTGGAAGGCGACATCGCTCCAGCTTTGCGCGTAGGAGCAGCCGTGCGAGCGCGTGGGCATGTTGTTTTTCTCATACCAGGGGCGTATCCACTCGGCCTGCTCGCGCGTGGTCTGGTAATCCCAGAAGATGCCGTTCTTGATGATGTCGAACTCATCGGGCTGCACGCCGTCGTCGTCGTAGCCGATGGTGGCGAGGCCCGCGGGTTGTGAGCGATCGCCGCGGATGGTGAGATGATCGGGGCCAAGCCGCAGCTTGCCAAGGACGTCGGTGGGAGGGGCGATGAAGGAAGTGCCGGCGAGATTGGCTTCGTAGCCCATCGCACGATCGAGTTCGGTCGGATGCCCGATAGACTCGTGGATGGTGAGAAAGAGCTGTGAGGGGTGGAGCACGAGATCGTAGCGACCAACGTCCACGGACTTCGCGGAGAGCTTCTCGCGCGCTTGTTCGGCCCAGATGGTGGCGTTGGTGACGATGTCGTTCTCGAGGACGTACTCCCACCCGCGTCCCATGGGTTGCACGACTTCGGGGCCGCGCGTGGCGACCTCGGTACGATCATCCGAGATCGCCGTAACGGTCATTGTGACCCAAGAGCGCACGACGTCCTGCGCAATCATCGAGCCCTCGGAGTTCGCGTAGGAGCGTTCTTCCTTGACGAACGAGAGGTTGGAGTTCACAAAGCGCACGTTGCGTACGCGTTGCGCCGCGGCATTGGCGCGCAACAGGAGATCCACTTTCTCGGCGACGGGAATGCTCCAGGGATCAATCGTATACGACGACTTCCACGACGCGTTGCTATGCGTGGGTGCGGGGGCGAGGGTGACGCTACGGTCGCGCGCAATGCGATTGGCCTTGGCGAGCGCGACAGCTTGGCGCGCGGCGCGTGCGACGCCGTCCTTGGTGAGGACGCGCGTGGCGGAGAATCCCCAAGTGCCATCTACGAGGACACGCACGCCGCAGCCAATCGTGTCAGTGTCGAGGACGTTGGTGACCTGTTGCTCGCGGGTGCCGAGGTTTTGGCGGCGCTGGCGTTGGACGCGCGCGTCGGCCCAGTTGGCACCCGCGAGTCGCGCGGCGGTGAGGGCCTCAAGAAGGAGGACCTTCACCTGCGGATCGGGCTCGGTGGTCGCGGTGAGGATGGGGGAGGCGGTCGCGGCGCCAACTTGGCGACTGGCGAGCGCGACGGCGCTGGCGGCGAGTCCGGTGGTCGCGAGGAATTCGCGGCGGGAGGTCATGCGGGTCTCCGAAGTGGTGCGAACGGGCTCAGGCAGGGGGGAGAATGTCGCGCTCTGAGCGGGGGATGGCAAACCGAGGCTGAAGTGGTACGCGTGGGGACTGTGAGGTGCTGAGACTCGTGCAGTCGCTTGCGCTCTACACGATGCCGAGCACGCGAATCAGTGCGAGACTCACCCCGATCAGTCCGAGCAACGAGAGCGCCGACGCGATTGCTACGCGTCCGCCCACGGCGCGCATCGCACTGATCTCCACGGAGAGCCCGAGGGCGGCCATTGCGAGCAGGGTGAGCAGGTGCGAAAGCGTCCGCGCACCGCTCACGAGCGACTCGGGGAGCACGCCCACGGTGCGGAGCGCCGCGAGCACGACGAAGCCCACGATGAACCACGGGACAATCTGTGCGAGCCTGAGCTTCTGGGCATCGTCGTCCGATCCGCGACGATGTGTCACGGCGGCAAGGAGCACCACGGGGCCAAGCAAGAGCACGCGGGCCAGTTTTACGAGGGTCGCCATCTGTCCCGCGAGGATTCCTACCGGGAACGCGGCGGCGAGCACCTGCGGCACGGCATACACCGTGAGTCCCACGAGCACGCCGTATTGATGTTCACTGAGTCCGAGCGGGCCGATGAGCAGTGGGAGCCCGAGTACCGCGCCCACTCCGAGCACCGCCGTGAAGGCGATCGCCGAAGCGATGTGCGCGCGTTCGGCGTGAATCACCGGTGCGACTGCGGCGATAGCGGAGTTGCCGCAGATGGCGTTCCCGCACGCAATCAAGAGCGCGAGCGGATGCGGGAGCCCGAGTGCACGCGAGATGCCGTAGCTGAGCGGGAGCGCGATGGCGACCAGCAGGACGATGCCCACGATCAACGCTGGTCCTGCGCGCAACAGGGCGGAAAGATCGACAGATGCACCGAGGAGGAACACGGCGACCTCGAGCACCTGCTTCGCGCATACATCGATGCCATCCTCAAACATTCCTGGCGCGCGTAGCACCGTGCGCACGGCGATGCCGAGCAAGATGGCGAGCACGAGGCCATCGACGACGGCATTGCCGAAGAGCTTGGCTTCGAACAGCGCTGCGAGAAACGCAACGCCGGCGACCCCTCCCGTAAGGAGGAGCCCCGGCGTCAGTCTGCGCAGGAGAGACACCGCGCCTTTAGGCGCGATGTTTCACGGCAGCGGCGACCGCTTCGGCGGTGATGCCGTACTCCTGGAACAACTTGGGCGCCGGCGCCGACGCGCCAAAGCCATCGATGCTGACAATCGCGCCGTCGAGGCCGACCCACCGATGCCAGCTCATGGAGTGCGCGGCCTCAACGGCGACGCGGCGGACGCCGGTGGGCAACACGCTGGCCTGATACTCGGGCGTCTGCATTGCGAAGAGCTCCATTGAGGGCATGGAGACAACACGGGTGTGAATACCCTCGGCGGCGAGTGCAATCTGCGCCTTGAGCGCGAGCTCGACCTCGGACCCCGTCGCGATGATCACACTGTGGAGCTTTTGCCCATCGGCCGCGTCCTTCAACACATAGGCACCCTTGGCGACTCCGTCGGCGCTGCCGTGCGTCGTGCGATCAATTAAGGGCAGCTTCTGGCGCGTGAGCACGAGGGCCACGGGGCCCGTGCGATGCTTGATGGCGGTGCGCCAGGCCTCCGCGGTCTCGGTGGAATCGCCGGGACGTAGCACAATCAAGTTTGGAATACAGCGCAGCGACGAGAGATGTTCAACAGGCTGATGCGTCGGGCCGTCCTCGCCGAGTCCGATGGAATCATGCGTGAACACATAGATGACCTGCTGTTTCATCAGTGCGGCCAGGCGGATGGCTGGGCGCATGTAGTCGGCGAAGACGAGGAAGGTGCCGCCGTACGGGATAATGCCGCCGTGCAGCGCCATGCCATTCATCACCGACCCCATCGCGTGCTCGCGGATGCCAAAGTGGAAGTTGCGGCCACCGCGTTGGTTCGGCTGATAGTTCGCGCTCCCCTTGATGTGCGTGAGGTTGGAGCCGCTGAGGTCGGCCGAACCACCGATGAGCTCGGGGATCGCGGGGGCGATTGCATTGAGCACGGTGCCCGACGCGGCGCGGCTGGCGACGCTACCGTTGCTTGCATCGAATTGCGGCAACGACTTCTCCCATCCGGCGGGGAGATCGCCGTGCCAGCGGCGCCCCAACTCCTTGGCCTCGCTCGGGAAGCTCTTCGCGTACTCGGCGAAGCGCTTCATCCAAGCGGACTGCATGTTGACGCCGCGCTCGAGACAGAGGCGCCAGTGCTGGAGTGCGGGGGTCGGGACATGGAAGGGCTCGGTGCTCGGCCAGCCATAGGCGGCCTTGGTGAGCGCGATTTCGTCTTTGCCGAGGGGCTCGCCGTGTGCTTTGGCTGTGTCGCCGCGATTGGGCGAGCCGAATCCGATGATGGTGCGCGTGCAGACGAGGGTGGGGCGCGTGGTATCGGCCTTGGCCTCGAGGATCGCGGCGTCGATCTGCGACTGATCGTTCACATCGGTGATGTGCAGGACCTGCCAGCCGTAACTCTCGAAGCGCTTGGCGACGTCGTCGCTGCACGAGAGATCAGTGCGGCCGTCGATTGTGATCCGATTGTCGTCCCAGAACCCGATGAGCTTGCCGAGCTTTTGATGGCCAGCGAACGACGCGGCCTCGTGCGAGATGCCTTCCTGGAGACAGCCGTCGCCGGCGATGAACCAAGTGGTGTGATCGATTACGCCGTGGCCATCGCGATTGAACAGCGCGGCGAGATGTGCTTCGGCGACGGCCATGCCAATCGCGTTGGCGACACCCTGTCCGAGCGGGCCAGTGGTTGTCTCGATGCCGGCGGTGTGGCCGAACTCGGGATGCCCTGGGGTACGGCTCCCCCACTGACGGAAGTTTTTGATCTCGTCGAGCGGAAGGTCGTATCCAGCGAGGAAGAGGGTCGAGTAGAGGAGCATCGACGCGTGCCCAGCGGAGAGCACAACACGATCACGATCGGGCCAACGCGGATCCGCGGGATTGTGTCGGACGTGGCGCGTGTAGAGGGCGTAGGCGAGTGGGGCGAGCGCCATCGGCGTGCCGGGGTGCCCCGACTCGGCGGCTTGCACCGCATCCATCGACAGGGTGCGGACGGTGTTGATGGCGAGCTGCGGCAGGGCGGTGTCAGACTGGGACACTGAAGAGACTCAGAGAGGCGCGGAGGCGATGGTTGGAAGCGGCGAGCCCTAAAGTTACCGGAGGCCGGACCGGGATGCGATTGGTAGGGCGCGCGACATTGGCCCGAGACCTGTGCGCTGTGCATTATTCCGGCGATGGCACGCCTTACGACGGTCGGCGAATCCGCGGCGCTCTCGCGGGAACTCTCGGATTTCCTAATCGAGTTTTCGATTGGGCTGCACAAGAACGCCATCTATCCGCAGGGTCACCCTCTCCTCGAGAACACCACGACGGAGCTTGGGGAGCGGCTGTCCGGCCTCCTAAAAGAGCGCCTCTCACTCTCGCTCGGCGTGGCGCGGCATCAGTTGATTATTGAGGGGGTGGCGACCAACGAGGCCAACCCGGTGCTCCGCGAGCTCGCGACGCGGTTGCATCGGCATCACCTCGGGGCCGTGAAGTTCTCGCAGGGAGTCTCTGAGGATGAGCTGACGGACATGCTTCGGACCGTGTCCGTGGATGCGGGGAGACTCCCGCGCCCGCTTGGGCTTGAGGGGCCGGAAGTGCTCACGCAGTGGCCCCATATTCGGCTCTTCCCGCTGACCTTCGCCCAGCTCCAGCTAATTGAGGAAGATCCGCTGGCGGTTGAAGGGGGCGATGATGCGTTGCGCGGTGCGCAGGGGAGTCGTGCGGCGACACTCTGGGTGGGGCTCGCCCGCGCAGCACTGGTGTCTGAGACAACCAAGCTCGATGTCGACGATCCCGCCGCGGTGGATCCGACCCGTGTGGCGGCGGCGATTGAGGAGCACAAGCGCGATGAGGCGTACGATCAGGTGGTGGTCGGCTACCTCCTCCAGATTGCCGAGGAACTGAAAACCAAGAGTGGGCGCGATGCGCTCGCGCTGCAGAAGCGCGTGTCGCAACTCGTTGGGCAACTCTCGCCGCAGACGTTGACGCGGTTGATGGAGATGGGCGGCGACGGCCGGCAGCGCACCCAGTTCGTATTGAACGCCTCGCAGGGGATGGCGGTAGACGCCGTTGTGGAGTTGGTGCGCGCGGCGTCGGAATCTTCGGGGCAGAACGTCTCGCATTCCATGATGCGCATGTTGAGCAAGCTCGCGGTGCACGCCGACACAAGTCCGAGCGCCACCACGCGCACGCAGGCAGACGGTGCGTTGCGCGATCAGGTCGTGCGGCTGCTTGATGGATGGACGCACGCGGACCCGAATCCCGATGGGTATCGGATCGCGCTCGAGAAAATGTCAGCGTACACGCCGACTGCGCACTTCTCGGAGCACTCGTTCCCGATTGAGCCCGAGCGTTTGCTGGCGATGGGATTAGAAATCGACACGTTGGGCGAGCAGGTTTGGCGCTCCGTGGACGAACTCGCGGCGCGGCCGGATATCACGCCGCTGCTCAACTACGTGGACAACGCGCCCTCGCTCTGGATGCGTGATACGCTCTGGCGTCATATCGCCACGACCGCGCGATTGCGGGCGCAGCTTGCGGCGGAGCCACTGCCGGTGGCGGTGTTGCAGCGGATGGCGAAGCGGATGGGAGTGGCGGCGGCCGAACCCCTTCTCGAGGCAATCGACGACACCTCAGATGACCGACGGCTCACGGCGCTGGTGGAGCTGTTGTCCGCGATTGGCGCGCCGGCGGGACGGGCGATCCTTGAGAGGATCCCCGGAATGCGCTGGAAAATGGTGCGCCCATTGTTAGCCCTCCTCGGCAAGAATCCGGGGTGGGAAAGCGGGTACTCGCCGACGCAATGGATGTCGCATCCCGATGCCGCGCTCCGGCGCGAGGCGTTGCGGCAGGAGCTGCGTTCGGCGGCCACACGCGACGCGGCGATTGTGCGGGCGCTGGGCGATGCGGATGACGGCAATGTGCGGCTGGGGTTGGGGGCGGCGATGGCGAATTGCCCCCGAGAAGCGGCGACTGTGTTGCGGGCGCGGGCCGATGACTCGACCCTCTCGGCGGACCTCCGGGCGCTGGGAATTCGGGCCTTGGCCTCGCAGCGGGTGGCGGACACGCCAAGCTGGCTGGCGGCGCGGACCGTGCGGATGGGGAAGGTCCTGAAGCGGTCGTCGCTGGTTGCGAAGTCGCCGGAGCTGCTGGCCGCGCTGGAAGGGCTGGCGATGCACTGGCGGGAAGACCCGGCCTCGCGGGTTCCGCTGGCGTTGGCGGCGGCCAGCGCCGATGTCGAGATTGTGGCCGCCGCGGACGCGTTGGCGCGGACGCTCGGGAGCCCAGTCGGGACCCCGGTCGGGACTCCGGTCGGGACTCCGGTCGGGACCCCGACGGGGGGCCCGACCGACACCCAAGGAAGTACGCCGGCGGTGCCGGCCGAGGACGCATGAACGAGGCAGTACGTTTCCTGACGGCGTTTGCCCAAGCGCTTGCCACGATGACCCTGTACGGCGAGGGGCATCCGGCGCGCCAGCGGATAGTGGCGCAGGCGTTCGAACGGTTGCAGATATTGCAGGAGACAGATCCGCGTCCGCGGTTCAGTTTTCTCGGGCTGGACGTGGTCCACGGCGAGCTCGCGTTGCGCGAACTTGGCGATTGGGATTGGGGGCTTCGCCTCTCGAACGCTGGAGTACAGCGACTCGAGTTTCAGCGGGGGACCTCGCTGGACGAGTTCGAGCTCTTCCTTGATGAAGTGATTGCGCGTCTGAACTTGCAGGCGATCGACAGTAGCACGCGGAGTCCGGAAAAGCGCTCGACAATCAAGTTCGGCGCGATCGGTGTGAAGGGCGGAGATGAAGTCGCGAAGTTGGAGTCGGTCGTCCCAGTGGCGCGTGCGACGTATTCGTTGGGGGACGAGGCGGAGACAGTGCAGTGGCTACATCGTGAAGTGCAGGAGCGAGGCAGTTTGCCGCTGTTGGAAGCGGAGTCAGTGGTGCGCTCACTGTCACTCGCGATGCACGGGGATCGTCAGATCGTGATGCCGTTGCTCCAGATGAAGGAGTTCGACCAATACACCACGACGCACAGTCTCAATGTGTCGGTGCTCACGATGGGACTCGCGGAGTGGTTGGGGATGGGCGCCAAGGATGTGCGCGCGTTCGGTGTGGCGGGGCTCTTGCACGACCTCGGGAAAGTGCGCGTTCCGAAGGATGTCTTGAACAAGCCGGGCAAGCTGAGCGATGAAGAGTGGACCCTCATGCGCCGACACCCGGTGGAAGGGGCAAAGATCATCTACGAGAGTGACCGCGACTTGGATCTGGCGGCCGCGGTGGCCTATGAGCATCACATCATGATTGATGGCAACGGGTACCCGCGACGGCATTTCGAGCGCGGCGTCCACAAGGCGAGCAAGCTGGTCCACGTCTGCGACGTCTACGACGCGCTCCGCACGGAGCGGCCGTATCGTGAGGCGTGGGCGGCGGATCGCACGCTGCAGCACATCGAGAAGCAGGCCGGCCCTGACTTTGATCTGGAGACCGCCACGGCGTTCTGTACGATGATGCGTCAGTGGGAAGAACGCCCGGCGGTGCTCTCGTGACCTCACGACACCGCTCGCTTCAGGATCCCGAAACGCTCCGGTCACTCGTCGCGAATCTGCGCGAGGCGATCTACATCTCGAACGCGCGCGGGGATGTGCTGGATGCGAATCCCGCGTTTTTCGATCTGCTCAATGTCCGCTCAATCGAGGACCTGCGAAGCTACGGCGCGAACGAGATGGTGGTGGATCCGTCGCGACGATTGGCCGAGTTGGATCAGGTCGAGCGCCAGGGTTTTGTGCGGGACTTTGAGTTGCAGATCGTCCGCCCAGATGGGGTGATGCTCACCGTGCTTGACACGGTGTACTCGGTGCACGACGCCGCCGCGAACGAGACGATCTATCACGGCATCCTCGTGGACATCACGCACCGCAAAGTGATTGAGGACGAGCTGAGGCAGCGCACAGTGCGCGACCCGCTCACCGGGTGCTTTAATCGCCGACATCTTGCCGATCTCGATGAGCTCCTGAGTCCGAGTGATGAGCCGTGGGGATGTTTGTTTATCGACATCGACCACTTCAAGCAGTACAACGATTCGTACGGCCATCAGATGGGCGACAACACGCTGATCCGTATGAGCCGCTTCCTGATGCGTCAGGTGCGCGCCGAAGAACCCGTGGTGCGCGTGGGTGGAGACGAGTTCGTGGTGATTCTCCGTGGTGCGCCGGAGGCACAGGTGCGGATGGTGGTCGAGCGCATGCAGCAGGCCGCGTTGCGCACGGCACCGGTCCCGTTCAGTCTCGGCTGGGCGTTGCGTGAGCCGCGCGAGAGTCTGATGAGCACGATGAATCGGGCAGACCAGAATCTGCTGGCTGTGCGGGTGATTGAGCGGACGCCCACGCGGATCCTCCCCGTGGTCGAGGAAGGCGCGGAGGAAGGCGCGGAGGAAGGCGCGGAGTAGGACGCGAAGCACCACGACTCGGCGGGCGCGACGGGTGGTGTGCAAGTTTTTGGGCGGCGGACGTCCCCTGTGTGAACCCGACCAGGAGATTCCGTGAACACGCACCGCCGTTCGACCGTCCCTGCGACCTTCTTTCTCGTCGCGCTGCTCGCGTTGGCGCCGCATCGCGCGCCGTTGGGCGCGCAACAGTCTGAGCCGCGGCTCTGCCAAGTGCAGTGCGTGATGGCGCCTTGCCCGCCGCAACCCTGTGAGCGTTTGCGACCGGTGGTGATGTCTGAGCGCGTGGAGCGCACTGCGCGCGAGGTCACGATCACGCTCGAGGGGCGCGTGCTGCGCTATGAAGTAACCGAGCGGTGGACGAATCGCGGCAACGCGATTGGCGAAGCGGACTACGTGCTGCCGCTTCCCCGTGGTGCGGCCTTCGAGGATCTCGCGCTTGAGATCGACGGAGAGATGGTGACGGGTGAGGCACTGAGTGCGGGGCAAGCGCGCCGCATCTATGAGGAAATCGTGCGCCGGCAGCGCGATCCCGCGCTCGTGGAATGGATGGAGCTCGGCGTGCTCCGCACGCGGATCTTCCCGATCCAGCCCGGCGAGACCCGTACGGTGAAGGTGCGGTTCCGCGCGGTTGCCGAACGCGAGGGCGATGCGCTGCGCGTGGATGTGCCGGCGCCGCGTGGGAACGGGACGAGTTCGAGTGGCACGGGATTGACCTTCTCGTGGCCCGCGGGTGAGGGCTTTGGCGAGACCTGGTCGCCGACGCATCAGGTGAGCACGAGTATGCGTGGGGCGGCGCGCGTGGCGCGTGTGACCGATGCCGTGGGCACCGTGACACTGCTCGTGCCGGTGCGTTCGACACGCGGCGCGGCGTTGAGTGTGCTCACGCATGCGCCGTCGGTGGATGACGGCTATGCGTTGATCACGCTGGCTCCGCCCTCGCGTCCGCAGGCAGCGACGGCGCGCGATGTGACCTTCGTGATTGATGTGTCGGGGTCGATGAGCGGCGTGAAGATGGAACAGGCGAAGGCCGCGGGGCGGCAGCTCGTGCAGTCGCTTGGGCGCGAGGATCGCTTTCGATTGATTGCCTTCTCGAGCGACGTTTCGGAGTTCCGCGAGAGCTGGACGGTGGCGACCGAGGCAGGACAGCGCGCGGCGCTTGCCTGGCTCGACGATCTCCGCGCCGTAGGTGGCACGAACATCGGTGGGGCGCTGGAGCGCGCACTCGAGGCGGACTCGCCGGCGGGCCGTCTCGCCCTCGTGCTCTTCATGACCGACGGTGCGCCGACGGTGGGTGAGCGCAATCCGGTGCGGCTCGCGGCGCGGGCCAGTGAGTTGCGTGGGACGCGGCGTCTCTTCACCTTCGGCATTGGTGCCGACGTGAATGCCGCGTTGATCGAGCGACTCGCGCTCGATGGCGCTGGTACCGCTCACTTCGTGCGGCCGGAGGAAGATGTGGAGCGCGTGGTGGGTGTGGTGGCGCAGCGCCTGACGCGTCCGGTGGCGACTGATGTCCGCGTACGCGCCGAGGGCGTGACGCTGAGCGCGGTGCAGCCGGCGGGAACGATTGATCTCTTCGCGGGGCAGGAGTTGACGATTCTCGCGCGGTATCGCGGCGCGGCGGAAAATGGGCGGTTGATCGTCACGGGCCGCACGCCAGAAGGGCCCGTCACCTGGACCGCGACGGTGCGCTTTCCGGCGCGTCGCACAGCCGATGCCTTCGTGGGGCGCCTCTGGGCCACTCAACGCGTGGGTTGGCTGAGTGCGGAACGTCGTCGCGCCGGAGCCAATAGCGAAGTAGATGATGAGATTCGCACGCTCGGCACGCGTTGGGGCATTCCGACCGAACTCACCTCGTACTTGGTGCTGGAGCCCGGCATGGCAAACGTCGCGACAGCGCAGCCGCGCATTCGCCCAATGAGAGACGCCTTGAGCCAAGTGGTGACCACGGGAACGCGTGGGGCAGAGCCGGAGCGCCTGCTCAACTCGCCGAACTCGGTTGCGATGCCGTCGAGTCCTCCAATGTCTTCGGGTGCCGGCGCCAGCAGCTTCGACCAGGCAAAGGCGGCCGCCGAGATGCGCAGTGAGCGTTCGGTGGGGCAGATGGATGCCGC
>JAYTDH010000229.1:0-2725 GCA_043736095.1 Gemmatimonas sp. | reverse complement strand
GCGCTCTTGCGGCCCGAGCGCGACGCGCTGATGGACGCGTGGGATGCGCTCGTCGCGCTCGACTCGCTCTATGGCCGCGCGCGGTATGCGCTGAGTGCGCACTGCGCCGATGCCTCGCTGGCGGCGGCGCGCGACGGCTGGCAGATCCGCGAGGGACGGCATCCGCTGCTGATGGCGCAGGGAATCGACGTGGTCTCGTTTGACCTCGCGATGCACCCAGATGAGCGCACGCTGTTGGTTTCCGGGCCCAACACGGGTGGTAAGACAGTCTTGCTCAAAGCGCTCGCCTTGATTGCCCTGATGATGCAGAGCGGAATTCCCGCGCCCGTCGGGGCAGAGACGATTGTCCCGTGCTTCGATGACGTCTTCGCCGACATCGGCGATGAGCAGTCGCTCGAGGCCTCGCTCTCGACCTTCTCGGCGCATCTCAAGCATCTCAAAGAGATTGTTGATCACGCCACGCCGGACTCGCTCGTGCTTGTGGACGAACTCGGCTCCGGCACGGATCCGCTCGAAGGGGCGGCGCTCGGCGGCGCGATCCTCGAGTCGCTGACACGCCGCGGCACGACGACGATTGCCACGACGCACTTGGGCGCGCTGAAGGAACTGGCGAGTGAAGTGCCGGGCGTGGTGAATGCGTCGTTGCAGTTCGACGCCGAGCGGCTGGCGCCGACGTATCGGTTGATCAAGGGAATCCCTGGGCGTTCGTACGGCCTCGCGATTGCCCGGCGCTTGGCGATGAGTCCCGAGGTGCTCGCGCGCGCCGAAGAGCGGGTGCCGCAGATGGAACGCGACCTCTCGGCGTTGCTGGCCGACGTCGAACGTCGGGCGGATGCGCTGGCGAAACGCGAGCGCGAGGTGGTGACGCAGCAGGAGGATCTGCAGCGGCGCGACGAACGCGTGGGCGAACGCGAGGCGACGGTGAAGGTGAAGGAGCGTGAGACGGAACGCGCGGCGCGGTCGGAGTCGCGGAAGTATCTGTTGGAGGCGCGCCAAGAAGTGGAGCGGACGATTCGCGATCTCAAGGCGGCCGGCGCCGCGGGGATTGACGCGACGGCGATCGCGGCGCGTCGCTCCGTGGAGCAGCGCGCGGAGCAGGAGCGCGCCGCACTCGAGGCAATGGACGCGGCAGACCGCGCATCGGAGGATGCGGTGCGCGAGACGGTGGATGCGCGCGGTGTGGCGCTGCATCCGGGGGACGCCGTGGAAGTCTCGACGCTCGGCGGCAAGACGGGACGACTCGTGGAGCGACGTGGCGACGATGCGGTCGTGACGGTAGGCGCGCTGAAGCTCACGGTGCCATTCAATACGTTGCGTCGCCTGAGTCAGCGGCATCTGCGCGCACCGGCGTTGCAGGTGGCGATTATCGACGTGCCAGATGTGGTGGCTAAGCCCGAAGTGGATGTGCGCGGCGTGCGCGTGCACGAGGTCGATGAACTGGTGGTGCAGGCACTCGACGGCGCGGTGCGCGCAGATTTGGCGAGTCTGCGCATCATTCACGGAAAGGGCACGGGCGCGCTGCGCGAGCGCGTGAATGCGCTGCTCAAAAAGGACGCGCGCGTGAAGACCTTTCGACTCGGCGCCTGGAACGAAGGTGGCGCCGGCGTCACCGTCGCGGAGTTCGCATGATTCCCGACGAGATTGTGGAGCAGGTGGTGCAGCAGGCGGATATCGTCGCGATCATCGGCGAGCACGTGAAGCTCAAGAAGACGGGCTCTGTGTGGCGCGGCCCCTGCCCGTTTCATCAGGGGACCAACTCGAACTTCTCGGTGATGCCGCGCGGTGGCTACACCTGCTTTGTGTGCGGCGAGAAGGGGAGTGTGTTCACCTTCGTGCAGAAACGCCTCGGGATGAGTTTTGTGGAGGCGGTGAAGTACGTCGGGGCGAAGACGGGGATCGAGGTGCCCGACATCCAACAGAAGCGTGAGGGGCCTGATCCGCGAGAGCCGCTTTGGGAGTTGCACGCGACGGTCTCGGAGTTCTTTCAGCACGCGCTCTGGGAGACGCCCGCCGGTGCCGAGGCGCGCGCTTACTTGAAGGACCGCGACGTGTCACGCGCCACCGCCGATCGATTCGGACTCGGCTACGCGCCGCGCGAGGTGAATGCGATGCGCGCGCATCTGAATGGCCTCGGGATGCCGGACGAACGCCTGCTTGCGGCGCAGCTGCTCGTGAAGCGCGACGAGCATGAAGAACTACGTCCTCGCTTCCGCGATCGATTGATCTTCCCGATTCTCGACCAGAGTGGGCACACTGTCGGCTTCGGTGGTCGACTGCTCGGGCCCGGCGAGCCGAAGTATCTCAACTCTTCGGAGTCGGAGATCTTCTCAAAAGGAAAGCTGCTGTACAATCTCGGCAATGCGCGCAATGCGATTCGCAAAGAGGATCGGGCGTTGATTGTCGAGGGGTACTTCGATGCGCTCCGTCTCGTGGACGCAGGAATCGAGAATGTCGTGGCGCCGATGGGCACCGCGCTGACCGATGGCCAAGCAGATCTCCTCACGCGCTTCACCAAGCAGGTCGTGTTGCTGTACGACTCGGATGCTCCAGGACAGAAGGCGACTTTCCGCGCCGCCGATGTGCTCCTGGCGAAAGGGATGGAAGTGCGCGTGGTGACGCTCCCTGCTGGCGAGGATCCGGACACCTTCGCGCGCTCGCAGGGTCGGGCGGGAATGGATCCATTGATCGAGCAGGCGATGGATGTCTTCGATCGTAAGGTCCAACT
>JAYTDH010000228.1:0-6902 GCA_043736095.1 Gemmatimonas sp. | reverse complement strand
AAGGCACCATGCCAAAAGGCAAGCATCGCGTCGATCACGCCGACACCCCGAGGAGCGCGCGCGCGTAGACTGATCGATCGCCGGGATCTGTCGGCGGCGCAATCTCCGTCACGGTGCCAGCGAAGCACACGACAATGCGCTGCGTCAGCGCGAGCACTTCATCGAGATCCGTCGAGCAGACGACGGCCGCTCCCTGCCCCGACTCGGCCACCGCACGCAATGTGGCGAGCACCCGCGCCGACGCGCGCACGTCGAGTCCACGCGTCGGGTGCTCGGCGACAATCGCACTCGGCGCGACCTCGCGCTCACGACCGACGACGAACTTCTGTTGGTTCCCTCCCGAGAGCGTCGAGAGTGCCGCCGACGGGCCACTCGCTCGCACCTCGAACTGCTCGATGACGCGCGCCGCGTCTTCGGCTCGGGCCGCCCACGCAATCGTTCCCGAGAGCATACTCGCGTTCGCGAGCACGAGGTTCTCGGTGGCGGTCATCGCGGGAATCACGGCCTCGTGCAGTCGATCGGCGGGCACGAAGCCGACGCGCGCCGGATATGTCGCGCGGCCGCTCGTTGGAGCGATGCGTCCGGCAAGGAGTCGCAGCAACGCGGACTGTCCCGAGCCTTCGACACCGAGCACGCCGAGAATCTCGCCGCGCCGTACCGTGAGTGACGTCTCTCGAAGCCGCACGACACCGTCGTCGTCGTGCCAGGTGACGGCATCGAGCGCGAAGATGACATCGGCATCGGCGGCTGCGGCGGGGAGCGCCGCCGTCTCTACGATGGCCTCGTTTCCCATAATCGCCGCGACCAATTGAGATTCGTCGACTTCCGCTTTCGGCGCGGCGAGTACTGTACGGCCGCGTCGTAGAACGGTGACATCATCTGCCACGGTGAGCGCTTCGCGCAGTTTGTGTGTGATGAGCACAATGGTGCCGCCTTCTTCGGCGAATCGACGCATCCACCGGTAGAGCTCTTCGCTTTCGCCGGGCGTTAGCACCGCCGTCGGTTCGTCTAAAATCAAGACGCGCGCATCCCGCGCGAGCGCCCGCACGAGCTCGGCGCGCTGTTGTGCTCCCACAGGAAGGTCGGCGACGCGCGCATGAGGATCGATCACGAGCCCCGTTCGCTTGGCGATCTCGGTTACACGCGCCGCGGCCGCAGTGGGATTGAACCCGCCCTGCGCGCCGAGTGCGGCGTTCTCAGCCACCGTGAAGGCGGGCACGAGCATGAAGTGCTGGTGCACCATGCCGAGTCCAGCAGCAATCGCCGCGCGTCCAGACGAAAAGTGCACCACGTGCCCGTTGCGTTCGATGCTCCCGCTATCGGGTTGCTCGAGGCCGAAGGCAATGCGCATCAGGGTCGTCTTGCCGGCACCGTTTTCGCCGAGCAGGGCGTGTACGGTGCCGCTCCGGATTTCACACGAGGCGCCATCGAGCGCGACGGTTCCCCCGAAGCGCTTGTGGACCGCGCGCAGGGCGAGCGCGGCCGGTGCCGTCACAGGCCGGTGGGCGCGTGCAGGAAGGTCCACGGCACACTGAACTTCTCGCTCAAGTGTGCTGCGAGGGCACGCACCCCGAGGGTCTCGGTGGCATAGTGTCCCGCATAGATGATGACCATACCCTGCTCTTCAGCCTCGACGGCGCTCCAATGCGGCCCCTCCCCGACAATCAGCGTATCCACGCCGGTGGCGAAGGCTTCATTGAGATTGTCTCGCTGCGCGCCGGCGCCTGAACAAATCGCCCATTTCCGCGTGCGATGTCCCGCAGGGATGCATGTAGCCACTGTGTGATGTCCGAGAGGATCACTCCAGGTCGCGACACGCGCCACGAAGACCGCGGTGTCGAGATCCGACTCGCCACGCACTCCGCAGTGGATGTGCTGGTGGCGGGCAAAAAGGCCGCTCGCCACCAACCCGAGATCCTTGGCCAGAAGAGCAGAGTTGCCGAGGGTCGCGTGTGCGTCGAGGGGAAGGTGCGATGCGTACACGGCGATGTCGTGCGCGAAGAGACGCCGGAGCCGTGCTTCGCGTGCGCCCGTCACCGGTCCCGGACCATTCCAAAAGATGCCGTGATGCACGAGGAGCAGATTTGCATCGGCCGCAGCCGCCATCGCAATCGTCCGCAGAGATCCGTCGACCGCGGCGGCGATGCGGCGTACCGGCCCCGCGTGTCCGACCTGCACGCCGTTGAGGGCCGGTGGATAGTCCGGCGTTGTCGCTGTGGCGAGCAGCTCGTCGCAGTAGGCGGCGATTTCAGAAAGCTGCGGTCCGGTTGCATGCGCCACGACTAATGCCTTGGCGCGAGCGGTCCGCGTCCCTCGAGGAAGGCCTGTCGCACTGAATCGATGCGCGCCTCAATGGCGGGCGGGATGGCGGCGGCCGCCGCGAGTGCGGGATTCGCCACCCAGCGCACCACGCCACTCGCTGTGGCGAAGCGAACCACGCGAGGCTGGAAGGTGTCGGATTTCACTTCGCGCGCAATCAACAGGAATGCGCGTGGAACATCGATCACCACGGACCCGAGTGTGGAGGCCGGGGCGATGGCATTTTGATCAGCATTCGAGCCGATGATCCATGTGCCCGGATGTTCGCGCACCGCCTGGAAGATTCCGAGACCTGCCGCGTCTGCATTCTGGAACAAGACGTCCGCTCGGCGCGCGATTAGCGCTAGCGCTTGTTCTTTTCCGGCGCCCGCGTCTTCCCAGTTGCCGAGGTAGGCGGTGATGACCGAGATCGCGGGGTCAACGGCGCGCGCTCCGGCAGCGAAGGCGTCGAAGCTGGCCTTCACGGGTGGAAGCTCGGTGCCGCCGATTGCGGCAAGAACTCTTGTCTTGCTCGTCGCTGCGGCAACCATCCCCGCGAGATACGATGGCTCGTCGAACGCGAACGACATCGCGGCGATGTTCGGCCCGGTCCCTGTCCCACCGGTGGTCACGTAGAGCGTTTTGGGGAACTCGGGCCCGACACGTTGCGCCGCGTCTTGGAACTCGAAGCCATGTCCGACCACGAGCCGGTACCCACTTGCCCCGTACTGTCGGAAGTTTTCTTCGAACTCCGCAGGGGTCCTGGTTTGGACGTGACGGATCTCTGCGCCGACGCTATCCCTGATGAACTCGAGGCCGGTGTACGCCGAGGCGTTCCAGGACTGATCGGAGATGGGCCCTGGGGTGAGCAGAGCGACCCGAAACCCTTGTGAATCATCGACTTTGGCGTCTCTGCCCGCACAAGCAAGCGTAGTGAACGCGGCGATGTGGAAAAGAGCGACAAGTTTCACGACATTACGCAACTGATACATACTTAAGTGTTGTATTGACAGAGAGTTAATGTGCAACAGTAACCATGTGTTTAAAATCCACATTTCCTGTGGATATCAGGGATTTTCCGCTGGTTCGGTGCTGGTATGCTGTCGTGTTGATGACGATGTGCTGCGGTGCTATCGCGCGCTGCGTGCATCTCGCTGTTCTGCGCCGTTCCGCGACTCTCCCGTACGACCCACGAGCGCCAGTTCCGTCATCTTCACGCCACCATTAATCCGGGCTCCCTCCATCACCACGATCGACTTCGTGCTGATCTCCCCGTTCACGACGGCCGTGGACTGCAGCTCAAGCCGGTCAGTCGCCACCACGTTCCCGTCGATCACACCGCCGACGACAACCTCGTGAGCGGTCACGTCGCCGCGGATTGCTCCCTCACGGGCGAGCATGACCTGCCGCGCCTGTCGCACCGTGCCGTCGATCTGCCCCTCGACCTTGAGCACGCCAGCGCATTCGATATCCCCGTTGATCGTCGTCCCTGCCGCGATAATCGTCAGCATGGACTCTGCGCCTGGTGCGCGGGCGGCACGGCGCGTGGTGGGTTCGTCCTTTCCGAAGATTGCCATCTGGATCTCCTTAATCTGAGGGTGCGATTGGGGTGGCGCTCAGCGCGGCGTGGTACTCAGCGCGGCGTGGGGCGAACCGGCGGTGAGGCGGGAGTGGTCGTCGTGGGTGTGGCAGAATCGCGTGCCGCATTGCTCGCCTGCTGCGCACTCGCCGCTCCGAGCATCCGCTGCACCTGGTCGTAGCGTGACTGCAACGCGGTGAGCGTGGCCGAGAGCGAGTCGAGGCGCAGTGCGTCCGCTTCGAGGCGCGTGAGCTCGAACTTCAGGAATGGGACCTGCGCGGCCTGACTCGCCATCCAGCCCCACAACAAAATCGCCATGAGATACACGAGGAGCATCACGCGAGAGGTGACCACGGAGAGCACGCGGACTTGCCACGGCCGCAGTACGTAGTGCCGATGCGCGAGCCCCGCTTCACGATGCACGTGAACGAACAGCGCCCCACCCTCGCCGTCGAGAATGTGACCATGGGCGTCGCGCGCACCGGTTGCCCGCACTGGTCGCGGGGTGGGGTTGGTCGTCATGCGAGCCGATCGGCGCCGAGGAGAAGCTCGAGTAAGCGCTCGAAGTCCTCGGTGTTGTAGAACGGGATGCGGACTTCGCCCTTTGCAAGCTTCCCGGCTTGGATAATGCGCGCGTCGGTGCCGAGGTGTTTGCGGAGTTGATCCTCAAGCCGACGGACTTCGGCACTACGCCCATCGGAAAGCGCATTCGACTTTCCCGCGCCTCGCGGCTTTGCTTCGGCGCGCACGCGGTGCTCGACATCACGCACGGAGAGCCCTTCGCTTACCACGATGCGCGCGAGGTCGGCCATCTTCGTCGCATCGCCGAGTCCGAGCAGTGCGCGTGCGTGGCCAACGGTGAGCGCGCCGTCCCACACCAGGCGACGCACCGAAGCGGGCAGCGCGAGGAGGCGCAACGTGTTCGCGACCGTTGAGCGATCTTTGCCGACAATGTCGGCGACGTCTTGCTGCGTGAGTGCGAAATCGCGGATCATCTGATCGTAGCCTTCGGCTTCTTCGATCGGATTGAGATCGGCGCGCTGCAGATTTTCGACCATGGCGAGCGAGAGTAGCAGCTTGTCGTCAACATCGCGGACGACCGCGGGAATCTCGGTCCAGCCGAGTCGCTGGGCGGCGCGAAGCCGACGCTCTCCGGCAATCAACTCGAACCCATCGCCGCGTGGGGCGGGGCGGACGGTGATCGGCTGCAGGAGCCCATTTACGCGGAGCGAGGACTCAAGGTCTGCGAGATCTTCCTCGCGGAACTCCTTCCGAGGCTGGAGCGGATTGGGACGAATTTTTCCAATTGCGAGTCGGCGGTACGGGGACGTTGCCTCGTCCCCGTTGATCGCCGATTCGCCGACGGGGCGCGAGGCGCTCTCGGGCGAGGGCGCGCGCGTTGGTGCGCGCGCGATCAGGGCCTCGAGCCCCCTGCCTAACCGTCTGGGTTTTTCTGCGGTCATAAAATCTTCAGGGTACGGATTGTTGGCAAGTGCTTGTGGAGCTTGGACTTACGGGCAGTCTATGGATAAAAACGGGCACTAAAAACACCGCTAAGTCGTTTATTGTCAACGACTTATGTCTTTTTTTCTAACAATTCCTGCGCGACACTCATGTAGGCCTGTGCCCCAACGGAGGCCACATCATATAAAATGATTGGCTTTCCGAAGGAGGGCGCTTCGGCGAGGCGGACGTTGCGCGGAATCACCGAGTTGAAGACCTTCGCGCCGAAATACTCGCGCGCATCTGCCGCTACCTGCCGCGAGAGATTGAGGCGGGCGTCGTACATCGTGAGTAGGACGCCGTCGATCCCGAGCGAGGGGTTCACTCCCTGCTGTACGAGGTGCACCGTGTTGAGCAGCTGCGAGAGCCCCTCGAGTGCGTAGTACTCGCACTGCAGTGGAATCAGCAGCGCGTCTGCCGCGGCGAGCATGTTGATGGTGATGAGACCCAGCGAAGGCGGGCAATCGATCAGGATGTAGTCGTAGTTGCCGCGCACGCGCTCGAGGGCGCGGCGCATCGCCAGCTCGCGCTCGTCTTCGTTCACCAGCTCGATCTCCGCCCCGGCGAGATCGGGTGTGGCCGGCAGGACGTCGAGATGCTTGAACTGCACCTGCCGGTGCACGGCAGCTTCGATGCGCGAGGGATCAAGCAACACCTCGTAGACCGTCTCGCCAATATCCTCGTGCGAGATGCCGATGCCACTACTGGCGTTGCCCTGCGGATCCCCGTCTACCAGGAGCGTCCGTTGCTCCGCCGCCGCCAACGAGGCGGCGAGGTTCACGGCCGTGGTCGTCTTACCGACGCCACCCTTTTGGTTCGCGATTGCGATGATTCTTGCCACGTCTTGAATGCAGATGGGGGTGAACCGGAGAATATACCGGTTCACCCCGCCGTCCACTAGGTCAAATGTTTCACGTGGAACCTATGAACAGGATTTCAGGGTTTCACGTGGAACGTTTTGGGCCCCCTCTCCCCCGCACTGCTCGCTACGGCGCCGGGACGAGAGTCACGCGCATCGTGACGCTCGCCCGCACCTTGATTGTCCCAACCGCCACCGGCGTTTCGGGCGCCGCCTCTGATGCGCGCGCCGTCATCATCAGCACCGGACGGTCATACATGGGCTGTTCACTGCCGTTGGAGGACAACTCGAGTACCGCTCCGAGCTTCTGTCCGGCCGCCCGCGCCATCACCTCTGCATCCGCCTGCGCCCGGCGAACGGCGACCCCAAGGGCAACGCGACGTGCGGAATCGGGATTCGCCAGCGCGAAGTTCGGCCCAGAGACGTTGGTCGCGCCGCCACCAAGCGCGGCATCAATCACGGCGCCGACTTTCGAGAGGTCCCGAAGTTCGATCTGTACGGAGTTCATCGCCTGGTAGCCGACCACCGTCGGCCGGCCGCCGCCCTCGGGGTAGCGATACTCGGGGCTCACAGTCAGGCCCACCGTGCGGATCTGCGCGGCAGGGATTCCCGCCCGCTTCACGGCCTCGAGCACCGCAGTCGCCAACCGCGCATTCTCCTGCG
>JAYTDH010000227.1:0-2915 GCA_043736095.1 Gemmatimonas sp. | reverse complement strand
AGCTTGTCCTTGGTCATCGCATCGGCGAGCGGTCGGTCGAGTTGCCGTTCGAACTGGAGATCGCGATTCGTGATGATCCCGACGAGGCGTCCGTTGGCGTCCACGACGGGGACACCGCTGATGTGGAACCGCGCCATCAGCGTGACCGCTTCGCGAAGATTTGCGGAGGGCTGGAGCGTGATCGGGTTGCGAATCATTCCGCTCTCCGACCGCTTCACACGATCGACCTCGGCGGCCTGCCGATCGATCGCCATGTTCTTATGCAGGACGCCGATGCCGCCCGCGCGGGCCATGGCGATAGCCATCTCCGACTCGGTCACCGTATCCATCGCCGCGGAGACGAGGGGGATGTGGAGCGTGATTCCGCGGGTGAAGCGGGTGGCTGTGGCAACGTCTTTTGGATGCACGAGCGAGTGGCGCGGGACGAGCAGAACGTCGTCGAAGGTCAGCGCAGGCTCGGAGCGGATGCGATCAGGCAGGTGTCCCATATCTCAAGTTAACCGCGAGGATGGGGGCATTTCCAGCCGCGAGGTGCCGACGAGGCGACGACGTGGCGTGATCAGCTCTTCGACGACGCGATGGGCGGCGCGACGGGCGCCGCCGAGGGCGGGGCAGGCGGAGGACTCGAAGGTGATGCCGTTGGCGGGTCAATCGGCTTGCTGGAGCCCGCTCTCGCCGTGCCCACGATGTCGCTGGCGACCGATGCCCCCGCGGCGGCCACGCCGCTGAGCACACCCATCGCTTTGCTCATAAAGCCCATCGCCTCGGCGGCGGTCTTCGCGGAGACATTCCCAGCGCGGAGCGTGTCTTCAATGCCCTCCGCGAATCGCTGGAGCACGTTTGGCGAGGGTGCCTGTCGCTGGGCGTACTTCGACTCGAGGAACTCGATGTAGTCGAGGACGTGGTAGAGCCGCTCCTCGGGCAGGGTCTCGAGTCGGCGCAGAATGCGGTCCTTCAGAATCTCATGCATACCGGAACATACGGCGGCGCGGACCGCGGAGTTACGGCAGGCCCCAGCGGACGCTGGTCCCGCGCGCGTCGACATGGATGAACGGGCCTCGGATGCTGCCAGTCCGATACATCCCGATCCCGCCGACCAGCTCGGGGTGGCGCGCCTCGACCGTCTTGATGGCGCCAATCAGATACCGGGTGTCGGCGATATCCACGCGCCCGTCGCCCGTGAGGTCGTCCATGCGTCCGTCGCTGTTGCCATCCACAATGACATCGGCGGCATCGCCGTACTGGTGGCGCGAGTCGGGGCTGCGGCGCGAGCGCGCGCCGGCGGCCGTCGTGACGGGGGTACGGAAGCCCGACATCACCAGGAGCTTGGCGCGCACATGGCCGAGGCGCTGGAGTTCGGTGGTGATCAACTCGAGCTTGTCGATCAGGCGCTCGTCGAGGACGAGGGCCTTCGGCCAGACGTTGGGCTGATTGCGGTCGATGAAGTCGCGCAGCCGGAAATGGTCGGAGAGCGGAAGGTCGGCGTTGCGCTCGGTGACTTCGATGAAGCCGACCGGGAGACGATACGCCTCGCTGCGCGGCGCGCGGATCTCACTGGGCCAGCGGCCCACATTATAGGTGCCGACGCGCCCCTGCCGCTTCTCCGAGAAGGGGAGAAGGGTGACGAAGGCAAAGGGCTCACCGCTCGCCGAGTCTCGCACAATCCAGACATCCGGGCGGCGAGTCGCCTCGGCGCCAAAGATCGACGCGACTGGTCCCGAGGCGCTCGTGGTGTCTGCGGCAGGGGGCACGATCCGCGTCCGGAGCTTACCGCTCAGTCCGCGGAACTCCAGTGGAATGGCGAGGATCGGGTCGTCGAACGAGGCCTGCGCGTCCCGACCGGCGCCCGCGAGCCCGCCACCAATCGCTGCAACAAGCAGCGCGGAGCGGAAGACGCGAGCAATCGAGGGGCGGCGAGCGGGCATCGGGCGGGGCTAGGGAGCACATCGCGCAGGCATCGTCGGTCGACGGAGCGGGCGCCGTTATTGAATAGTCTCAAACAACTTAAGGTTGCCTGGACTCACGGCGCGAGGGGCTCACCGAAAACTAATGGTCAGTATTTTGCTGACCATTTGCACAGCGCGTACATCTTGCTTCGACCTCGCAACGCTAACCGAAAGGTCAGCGCCGCACAAACGAAATGAGGTCAAGTACCGGCGCACCAGTGGGTTGCGAGCGTCCGGTCCGTACCCGGGCCGTCAGAATAACCTCCTGCATCGACGGAATCTCCTTCGCCTCGTTCACGAGGGCCGGAGGGACCGCGATGTACAAGATGACGTTCTCCCCCTTCGGCCCGATGGCGAGCAGGAAGGGTTCGTCGCGTTGCAGGTCGCGGCGGAGGGGGTCAGCGTACTGCAAACCCACCACCTGCACTTCCCAGCGCACCACGCGACCCTTCGTGCCATTGGGGTCAAGGCGCAGATCCACGGCGGTCAGTTCAGACCGGTAGGCCGTGTCGGCCGGGACGAAGAGCGATTCCGGCACCCAGGCATCGACCCGGACTTTCACCCAGCCGCGATCGCGGGCCAGCGCCTCGACTACCGCTCCTGCCTGGAGTTCCCCGATCGTCGCGCCCCCTGGGGCACGGCGGAGCGAGGTCGGCGCGTCGGCCCGCAGGTCGCCAGTCGCCCGTTCGGGCGCCTCAGGGGGCGACGCGGGCGCCGACGACGGCGTGTTGGCGCCGCGCCGCGCCGCGGCGGCAGGCGCTGTGCCAGGCGTCATCGAAGTCGCTGGCCGCGGAGTCGTCGCGCTCGCCGTCGCACGGTTCGCCGCGGTCGAGAACGAGCCCGCCGGGATCCACGCATCGCGGCGGATCTTGGCCCAGTTGCCGCGACGCTCGACCACGCGGAGCCCTGCCCCCCCACGGAACTCACCCAAGATTCGCCCGTCGAGCGACGGCTCCTCACGAATACGCA
>JAYTDH010000226.1:0-18043 GCA_043736095.1 Gemmatimonas sp. | reverse complement strand
GACTCCGTCACGAGCACGGAGAACTGTGCGGAGTCCGCGATGACGAAGAATCCCCAGACCAGCGCGAGCGCGCCAACGAGCCACGGAGTGCGGCCGAAGGTGAGTCCGATCAATAGCGCGCAGGTACCGCTGATGGCCATCGCAAAGATGGCGAGCTGCGCCCGTCCAATGCGGTCGGCGACGAGTCCTCCCCAGACGCAGCCAATGCCACCAATCGCGATCGTCGCAAAGGCGAGCACCCCGACCCACGGTGCGCTGCCCGCGCTTGGATCTCCACTCGATACCACCGCACTCGCGGCGAGGAACGCTGGAATCCAGGTCCAGTAGCTGTAGAGCTCGGCCATGTGCCCGAGGTATCCACCCATCGAAAGCCGCCAGTTCGGCTCGCGCACGACCTCGCCGACGAGTCCCCACGAGAATGGGCGGGCGGGGAAGGCGTGCGGGCCATCGCACCACCAGAGCAGGATGAGCACGGCGCCGAGCACGGCCGAGCACGAGGCCGCGACGATCGGCACGGCAAACGAGAGTCCCGGCATCGCGTGCCAGAGGTACGGCGTGGCTTTGCCGATCGTGAGCGCACCGACCACCATGCCCACCGCGAGTCCGCGCCGCGCGACGAACCAGGTCGCCGCCATCTTCATCGCCGGTGGATACACGCCGGCGAGGAAAAATCCGGTCGCGGCGCGCCCCACCAACGCCCATCGATAGTCGGGCGCCGTGAGCAGCAATGCGTTGGCGCCGGCGCCGAGCACCGCGGAGAGCGCAAAGAGCCATCGGGCGGGGACGATGTCCGCGAGGTTGAACAGCGCGGACACCGCGGTGCCGAGCACAAAGCCCAACTGCACCGCCGTGGCGAGCCCGCCGACTTCCGATGCCGTGAGGGCCCACCGGACCGTGAGCTGCGGGGCCGCGGCACTCGCCGCGAACCAGAGCGACATCCCCAGCAACTCGGCCAGACTCACGAGCGCGAGCATCCGCCACGCCGCAGGATGTACCGGCGCATGCGGCGCCCCCTGCGGCGCCCCATGCGGCGCCGCGTGCGGCGCGGTATCTTCGCGATCGACCACGGCAGAGGCGGACATCGCGTGAAAGATACGGCGGCCGAACTCGAACTGCTCATCCGTTCCAAGTACGCGCTTATCCTGCTCGAGACGGCCGAGCCGGAGCGTGCGGACGAGATGTTGGCGCTCATCGCGTCGCAGCTCTCGTTGCTCTTCTTCTCGTGGACCCGCTCGCGTGGGCTCCGACGCGGCGTGCAGCCCGGCGACCCCTTCATCGACAACACGGCAGAGCCGTCGGCTGCACTCGCGCGCGTCTCTCACGAGGGAATCGGCGTGTTTCACTTCCGCGGATTAGGGGCCTTCGTGGATGATCCGATTGTCGCCAGTCACGTGCTCGATGCGGTGCAACATTTCGGGTCGCGGCGCGGCGCGGTCGTGATTTCGGGTCACGATTTGCATCTCCCCGACTCGCTCCGCTCGCACGCCGTCACGCTCCAGCTCGCGGCGCCGGGATTCGCCGAGCACCGGCAGATGCTCGAGCGCGTGATTCGCGAACTCTCCATCAAGATGCCGGTGAAGGTCGAGCTCACGGCCGAAGAGCGAACGCGCCTCGTGAACAATCTCGTGGGCCTCACGCTCACGGAGGCCGAGAAGGTCGTGACGAAGCTCATCATGGAGGATGGCACGATCCGCGCCGCCGACGTGAAACGCGTCTCCGCCGCGAAGCGGCAGGTCGTGGAGCAGGATGGATTGTTGGAGTACTGGCCCGCCGAGGAATCACTCGGACAGGTCGCGGGCCTGACCGGGCTCAAGACGTGGCTCGCGAAACGCCGCGCTGTCGTGCACGATCCGCAGCGCGCGGCGCAGTTCGGGCTCGGCTTCCCGCGCGGAGTGCTGCTGCTCGGTGTGCCGGGATGCGGCAAGTCGCTCTGCGCCAAGGCGATTGCTAGCGAGTGGGGACTCCCGTTGCTGAAGCTCGATCCGGCGAATCTGTACGACAAGTACATCGGCGACAGCGAGAAGAACTTCAAGCGCGCGATGCGCACCGCGGAGCGGATGGCCCCGATCGTGCTGTGGATCGACGAGCTAGAAAAGGCCTTTGCGTCGAGTGGTGGGGATGAAGATGGTGGCGTCTCGAAACGCGTGTTCGGGACCTTTCTGAGCTGGCTCCAAGAGCGGAAGGGCGATGTGTTCGTGACCGCGACCTCAAACGACATCGCCAAGCTGCCGCCCGAGTTCATCCGTAAAGGGCGCTTCGACGAGGTGTTCTTCGTGGATTTGCCGAAGCCGGAGGCACGTGCGGAGATCTTCCGGATTCATCTCAAAAAGCGCAATCAGGATCCTGGGCGGTTCGATCTCGCGCGCCTTGCCGCAGTGAGCGAGGGGTTCAGCGGGGCCGAGATTGAGCAGGCGGTCGTGGGCGCGCTGTATTCCGCATTCGCCGATTCCCGGGGGCTCGACACGGCACACGTGGAGGCCGAGATCGGCGCGACACGTCCGCTCTCGGGGACGATGTCCGAGCGCATCACCGAGCTCCGGCGCTGGGCGAGTGATCGGACCGTGCCCGCGGACTAGGGACGACGTGACTCTCAGGGGGCCCGCTCTAGGTCCAGTATCGACGAGACTGGTGACACCGCCGCTGTACGCGTATCGTATTGCCTGTAGAGCGCAGTCGTCGCCTTGCCGTTCGCTTCCCTCGACTCGGAGCCCCCTCGATGCGTAGCCCGTCCCGCCTGGTACTTGCCGTAGTGCTCCTCTTCACGGCCGCGTGCATGCGTGGCGCCACATCAGTGGCACCGCCACCGATTCCGGAGATCCCCGCCATTCCGGCCATCGCCGCTATCCCCGAGACCGCGCGCGCCGAGGGGAAGTGGAACGTCGCGCTCACGGCGCAGGGTCAGGCGCTCGAATTCGTGATGGAACTCCGTCCGACGATGGGGAATGAGTTCGGTGGTGTCGTGACCTCGCAGATGTTCCCGCCGATGAACATCAATAAGGCGACGCTCGTTGGGAACGTCATGAAGCTGACGCTGACGACGCCCACGGGCGATGAAGGGACGTTTAACCTCATTTTCTCGGGCGACACTTTCTCGGGAGATTGGTCGATGCCGGGGGATGGCTCGCGGGTGAGTGGGAAGCGGATTCCGTAGCCGCGCTCACCACGTGCCTTCGTGGCAATCGTCTGAGCAGTTTACAACTTCGCGCCGGACTCCAACGCCACTGGCTCTTCTCCGGGATTGATGAACTGATCCTGCTCGACCGCGTGCTGCGTATCGTGCAGGACCTTGTAGCGTCCACCGATCGCCATCAACTCGCGGTGCAACCCGCGCTCGACAATCACGCCATTTTCCAACACGAGAATCTGATCAGCCGAGCGAATCGTCGAGAGCCGATGCGCGATCACAAAGGTCGTGCGCCCCGTGCGGAGTTCCTGTAATGCCTCGCGGATTTCCTTTTCGCTTTCGCTATCGAGGCTGGAGGTCGCTTCGTCGAGGATGAGGACCTGTGGGTCCGCGAGGATGGCGCGCGCAATCGCCACGCGCTGACGCTGTCCCCCTGAGAGCTTGACGCCGCGCTCACCCACAATCGTCTCGTAGCCGTCGGGGAATCCGCGCACGAAGTCGTCGCAGTTTGCCACCTGCGCCGCCGCAATCACCTCCGCGCGCGACGCGCCTGGCCGCGAGAAGGCGATGTTCTCGGCCACGGTGCCGTCGAACAAGAAGTTGTCCTGGAGCACGACGCCGAGGTTCGCGCGGTAGTCGCGCAGTCGCAGCGTGGTGAGATCCTGCCCACCAATGCGCACGACGCCCGTCATCGGGCGATTGAATGCGAGGATGAGCGAAATCAGAGTGCTCTTCCCGGAGCCGCTCGAGCCGACAAGTGCGGTCGTCGTGCCGGCCTTCGCCGTGAAGGTGATGTCCTTCAATACCGGGATGCCGGGGCGATACTCGAACCAGACGTGATCGAACTCGACATCCCCGTCGGGATGTGTCAGCGTATCGCGCTGGTGATCATCTTCATCCTCGGTTGGTGTCTCGAAGATCTCGCGGATACGGTCGAGCCCAGCGAAGGCCTCGGTAATCTGCGTGCCGATGTTCGCCATCTGGACGACTGGGAATGACACCAATCCCACGAAGAAGATGTAGGTGATGAGATCGCCGAGCGTCATCGTGCCAGCCACAACGGCCTTGCCGCCCACCGTGAGGATCAACACGCCGACGGCGCCGATAATCACCGTGGCGACCGCACCGATCGCGCTCGTGCCCGTGATCGTCGACGCAATATTGCGGAACAACCGATGCGCCCCCTTCGTGAAGACGATCTCCTCGCGCTTCTCCGCGGTGTAGACCTTCACGACGCGCGCGCCGCCCATGGCCTGTCCGAGTCGTCCGCTCACCTCTGCCGTAATCTTCGAGCGTTCACGGAAGACCGGACGGAGCTTGGTGAAGGCGTAGGCCATCACGCCGCCGAAAATCGCGAGGAAGCCGAGCGTCGCGAGGGTCAGCACCCAGTTGAGATAAAACAGGTACGCGAGCGCGATACTGGCCGTGAGCACACCGCCCACCAGCTGCACGATTCCGGTGCCGATCAGGTTGCGGATCCCCTCGGCGTCATTCATCACGCGATTAATCAGCACGCCACTCTGCGTGGCGTCGAAGAAGCTCACGGGTAGGCGCAGGATGCGCGCCTGCACACTTCGCCGTAGCTCAGTGATCGCGCGCTGCGCCGCGACCGAGATGACCTGCGAGAGCGCAAAGGAGCTACCCGCTTGCAACAGCGTCGCCGTGCCCGCGGCGATGGCGATTGGGGCGAGGAGCTCGAGCTCACGCCGCGTCAGCACGTTGTCGATGATGTACTTCACGCTCCCAGGGAGCACGAGGCCCGCGAGCCGATTCACGAGCATCAGTGCCATGCCGATGCCGAGTGTCTGCCGGTGGTGCCACATCAGCTTTCGCGTTTCGGCCCACGCCGCGCGGTAGTTCGTGGGTTTCTTCTCGGGCTTCACAGGCGTGGTCATGGGAGACTGGTTCGGGTCCTCAGCATCAATGCGGGATCATCGGAGATGATTCCCGTCACACCATCCGCCCAGAGCCGACGCGCAACGGCCGCGTCGTTGACGGTCCACACATGCGTCGGCCCCCCCGCGGCGCGCATCATCGCGGCGTAGCCCCGGACGGGGAGCGGGAGTCCATAATGAAAGCGCGGGATGTTGAGCGCCTGAAAGGGGAGGGCCGCGGGGCTCCGGCGGGTCAGAGCGGGGAGGAAGTGGCCCACCATCAGCCGCACGCCGGGGCTGACGGGCACCCTTTCGCGCTGGAACGCCTCGAGCGCGGCATCTACGAAACTACCGATAATCACGCGCCCCAAGTTGCCGGTACGCCGCAGCACTTCGTAGGCCGGACGCGCGACCTCGACCGTCTTGAGTTCGATAATCAGTGGAAGGTCGGGCACGAGTGCGAGCACTTCCTCGAGCGTGGGTACGTAGATCCCGGTCCCGCGAAAGGGGAGTGTGCGCCCTTGATCCGGCGAGAAGCGCGCGCCGGCGTCGATGCGGCTCAGCTCGGTCACGGTGCGCTCGCTGACCGGCCCTCGGGCGTCGGTCGTGCGGTCCAGGGTCGGATCGTGCATCACCACGGGCACGCCGTCCCTCGAGAGCCGCAAATCAAACTCGAGTCCATCCACGCCAAGTGCCACGGCCTGCGTCAGGCTGTGGAGCGTGTTCTCCGGGGCGTTGGTGCGATCGCCGCGATGCCCAATGACGAGTCGGCGTGAGTGGTCGAGAAGCAGCACGCCGGAAGATACACGAAGGGGGGCGGGCCTTGTCGGCCCGCCCCCCTTCGGTCCTGCCTGTTTCCTGTGGAGCGTTTAGAAGGTGTACGAGACGCGGGTCGTGCCGAAGCGGCCCACCGGGGCCACACCGACGAACGACTGCACCTGATTGTCGAGCACGTTCTGGACGTTGAGCGACCAGCGGACGTTCTGCGCGACCGGCAGCTTCCACGAGAAGCCGAGGTCAATGAAGGCGTTCACCGGAACCGGATCGTAACGAACCGGGTTGGTCGCGCCACCCAGACCATACGAGTTGAAGACACCCGAGTTGACTGGGAAGGCATCGGCATAGCGGCCGCGGACTTCCATCGTCATGCCGCGCGCTTCGTCTGCACGACGGATTGTGAGGCTGGCGCGGTGCTTCGCCGTGTTCGCCGCGAGCGGGTTCAACGCGGTCGCGTTCGGGGCATCAGCCCAGACGTTGCGACTGAGGTTGGAGTAGGTCGCCTCAAGGCTGTACATCTCGTTGATGAGGAAGTCAGCGGCGAGATCGATGCCGCGGACATCCACTTGGCCCTGCGCGTTCTGATAGGTGGCAATGAGGTACGTCTTGTCGTAGATGGCGTTGTCGAAGTTCAACGCGCCCGTCGGGAGCCCCGCCAGCGCGGTCACCCAGTTCGTGATGACCGTACCGATCGCCGCACCCGGCACGCCGTTGGCCGCCAGCGTGGCGGTGATTCCGGTCCCAGGAGCACCAAGGTAGGCACCCAGCGAGGCCGGATTGAAGAAGACGATGTCATCGAAGTTGATGACCTGCAACGTCGGCTCCGCCGGACGGACCTGGTACCAGTAGTCCGCCGAGATACGAAGGCGATCACCAAGGATGCCCTTGTAGCCGAACTCCCACGTGTTGGTGAAGTTCGCTCCGAGCGGCGTGTAGTCCTTCACGCCAGAGAATGGCGCGACGGCACTGCCCGCGCCCGGCGCGACATTGCGCAGGATGAGCGGGATCTGGAGATTGGTCGGCGTCAGCGCGCGCAGCGCGTTGGCGACGTTGGTGGTCTGCGTCGGCGGCAGGCCAAGCGCTCCGGCCAGCTGGGCCGCCAGCCCGGCATTCATCGTGGCGGGGAACATCGTGGCGCCAGAGACCGGCGTCGGGCCACCACCCGTGAAGCGGGAACGCATGCAAAGTCCACCGGCGTCCGTCTGGGTACCGGCGCAGCCGCGATCGTAGACCCAACCCTTTTCTGCCGGGTTGCCAAAGATGCGGATTTCCGTGAGGGGGCCCGCCGGTGGGGTAATCGCCGGCCCGAGGTTCGCCGTACTGCCGGAGAACTGGTCGAGGAAGAAGGCGAACGACGCTGGGGAGCCGAACGCACGGTTGAACGTCAGGCGGAAGTTCTGCGTCGGGGTCGCCTTAAAGAGCAGCGCGGCGCGCGGCGAGAACTGCTGACCGGCGATACGCGAGTTCTGGTCGAGGCGGACGGCGCCGAGGAAATCCACGCGATCGGAGAGCGGCTGCGTAACCTGCAGATACCCACCCATCTCGCTGATGTTGTCGTCGTCCTCGTTGCGGCCGTTGATCGTGCCAGCCGTCTGCGGAGTCGTCTGAATGACATCGAGACCGGCTACGAACTTCGACCGACCGAACGCAAAGCCTTGCTGCAACTGACCGACGAGGACCGAGGACTGGTCCACCACCGGGATGCCGGTGCGGAGGTAGTAGGTACCGGCGTCATCACCGGCGGTGGCGTTGCCCGCATCCGACTGATTGAAGAACACCTGCGCAAAGAACTGCTTGTGGCGGAAGCGCTGCTGGAAGTTCGTGTAGCTCCAGTTGCTCACCTGCGACGCGCCGAAGGCCGTCGTGACTTCGAGCGCGCTACCAATCATCGAGTAGCCATACGTCGTGATCGCTTCGGTGTTCTGATTCGGGCGCCAATCGAGGCGGCCTTCAAAGCTGTACTTCGAAAGGCCGAAATCACGAGCCAACGGCTGACCGCGGCGCGAAAGCGGGACGCGGGTGTCGGTGGCGCTATAGGTGGTCGGCTCATTCGGATCCTTGTACTCCCAGTCATCCGCGCGGAAATACTCGCCGGAGATCTTGTAGCCGAACTTCTCGCCGCCGAAGACGCCGGCGTGACGACCGGCGATGCGCATCATCGCGCGCTCACCGCCGTCGAGCGTCAGGGTCGTCCCCTGGCTCGTGAACGGCGACTTCGTAATCACATGGAGCACACCCGCGCCGGAGTTCGGCCCGTAGAGCGCCGAGGCCGGACCCTGGAGCACTTCGATACGATCAATATCTTCGCTCGCGCCGGTCATCAGAAACGGAATGTTGACGCGGAGCGACGGGACACCGGCGAAGCGGTAGTCCTGGAGCATCAGCATCGAACCCGAGAAGGCGTTGTTGAAGCCGCGCGAGACGATGTTCGCCTGCACGATGCCGCCGTTCGAGATCGACAACCCCGGTGTGCCCTTGAGGTGGTCGGTGATCGACGCCGACGGACGCTCGGCGATACGCTCCGAGGTCACCAGCGAGATCGAGTTGGGCGAGTCGAGAATCTTCTCGGGCGCGGCGCCGCGCGTTCCGGTCGTGACGACCTGGTTCAGCTGGGCCGCGAGCTCGGCGAGCGCCACGTTTACCGTGGTCGTGCCACCCGCGGTAACTGCAACGTTCGGCGTGCTCTTCGGCGCGAACCCGACGCGCGAAACGCGCACGGTGTAGGTGCCGGCAGGGACATTGCCGATGCGGAAGGTACCTTCCGCGGTAGAAGCGCCGGCGGCGACGGCGGTGGCACCGGTCAGCACTTCGACGCGAGCGCTCGCCACCGGCGAACCTCCATCGGACTGCGTGACCTTGCCGCTGATTGAACCGGACTGGGCGTCGGCGGCACCAGCGGCCGCAAAGAAGCCGAGGACCGCGAGCATTCTGCTGACGAAACGGATTCGCATACGAGACATACCTCGAAGCGCGTGGGAAATGGGGACCCGGACGGGTCCCTTCCTACAAAGCGTGACGGAGGTCACGCCCCGAGAGGACGCTCAAACTTCCCCCGTCAGGGTCCCCCCGTCAATGCTTTCCCCGAGGAAATTTCTTCTATATAATTATGAGGCCTGCCGCGTGCAGGTCCTCCTCGGCCTCGATTGAGGGCGACCGCCCCCGGCGCAGCTACCGAATCCCGACCGCTTTGTGGGTCTGGAAGGAGAGCCTCCAGCGCGGGTGCGCGAGGCAGTAGGCCACGGCCCCGGCGGTGGTCTCCGCGACCTCGGGGCCATCCATTGGCTGCAAAAAGAAATGCCGGAACGACATCCCCTCAAACCGCTCGGGGAGCGCTTTCGGCTGAGGATACACGAGCTTGAGTTCGTCCCCGCCGGCCACGGCGAGCCGCGCGTCGGCCTTGGGGCTCACGCAGACCCAGTCCAGCCCCGTCGGAATCGGCTGCGTCCCGTTCGTCTCGACCGCGACCTCGAACCCGCGCGCGTGGAGCGCGGTGATGGCCACGGCATCCAGCTGGAGCAGGGGCTCGCCACCGGTGCAGACCACGAACGGCGTCCCCCCAGCGCCCGCCGGCCAGCGCGCCGCAACCGCCGCCGCCAATTCCTCAGCCGTGGCAAACCTGCCGCCGTCCGGGCCGACACCGACGAAGTCGGTGTCGCAGAACGAACAGACTGCCTTTGCGCGATCCTCCTCGCGCCCTGTCCACAGGTTGCACCCGGCGAATCGGCAGAAGACGGCCGCGCGACCGGAGTGGAAGCCCTCGCCTTGCAGCGTATAAAAAATCTCCTTGATGGTGTACATCACGCCTCGGCGAACCCTTTGGCGCGCAGGTGGCAGGCATCGCACCGTTCGCAGGGCGCGCCGTCCGGCGTTGGGTCGTAGCACGAGATAGTCATCGTGTAGTCCACGCCCAGCGTGCGCCCGGTGCGAATGATCTCAGCCTTCGTGAGACTGATGAGTGGCGTCAAGATGCGCGTGTGCGCAGTCCCCTCGACACCTGCCCGCGTGGCGAGGTTGGCCATCCGTTCGAAGGCGGCGATGTATTCGGGGCGGCAGTCGGGATAGCCGCTGTAGTCGAGCGCATTCACGCCAATCAGAATGTCGCTGGCCCCGAGTGTTTCGGCGAAGGCGAGACAGAACGAAAGGAAGATCGTGTTGCGTGCGGGCACGTACGTCACCGGAATCCCCTCGGCCATCGTCGTGGCCGTGCGATCCTTGGGGACATCAATGTCCGCGGTGAGCGCGGATCCGCCGAACGAACGCAGGTCGATATCGGCGACGACATGCCGCGCGACCTTCCAGTGAGTAGCAAGTGCGGTTGCGCGCGCGATCTCCACGCCGTGTCGCTGACCATAGCGAAAGGTGAGCGCATGCACCGCGTAGCCGGCCTTCGTGGCAAGGGCGAGCACGGTGGCGGAGTCGAGCCCGCCGCTCAGGAGCACGACCGCTGGGGTGCCGGGTGCGACCTGTGCGAGCGCGGCGCGGGTCGAGCTCATTCCGTGCGCAGGCTGGCGACGATCTCCTTCAAGTGCACCGAGCCCTGGAGCAGGGCATTGGCCGCCGAAGACATCTCTTCGCAGGCGGCACTCTGTTCTTCGGTCGAGGCGCTCACCTCCTGTGCAGCCGCGGCGTGCCCCTCAGCGGCGCGAGCGGCGGCGCTGATTCCCTCAGCGGCGGTGTTCACCGCCGCCACGTTGAGATCCGCCGCCTCGCCGAGTCCGCTCGCGGCCTGGCGTGTCTGCTCGGCAGATGTCGTGATCGTGGAGAGCGCGTCGTCGATTCCCTTGGAGACGGACTCGATCTCGCCGACGCGCGCCGCGCCGGTGGCCATCGCCTGCGTCGTGGTGCCGACGCGCCGCGTGACAATCGCCGTGAGTTGGACAACATCCTCGGCGGCCTGCTGCGCTTGATCGGCGAGCTTGCGGACTTCGTCGGCGACCACGGCGAAGCCGCGCCCTGCTGATCCAGCACGCGCGGCCTCGATGGCCGCGTTGAGCGAGAGCAGGTTGGTCTGTTCGGCAATCCGACTCACGATCCCAACAAAGCGATTGATGCTCTCCGCCGTCTCCGTGAGCTCGCGCACCTCGACCGCCGCGGCGTCGACCGACGAACGGATCTCCACGAGCAACACGCGCGCGTGGGCAATCTCCATCCGCTTCTCGCGCGCCTGCCGCTCGATCCCGCTGGCGAGATCGGCGACCTCTTCGGCGCCGGCCCTCACCTCGTGCGCCCGCATGCGCACGCCCTGCAATGCCGTATCGGCCTCGCGGAGCGAGCTGACCTGCACCTCGGCGCCTGTGGTCACCTCGGACATCGCGCTCGCCGTCTGCGCGGCGGCGAGTGATACCTGCTCGGCCGCACTCGTGAGCTGATGCGCGGAGGTGGCCACTTCCTCGGCGGTGCCCGTAGCGACGGTCGCGACACGTGAGAGATTCGCGGCCGAGTGGTTCATCGCCTCAGCGAGCTCACGGAACTCGCCGGGGAGGTCGGTGTCGGTGCGAAAGTCGAGATGCCCGCGGCTGAGCGCGCGCGCGTGCGCCACGAGGAGCTCAAGCGGGCCAGAGATCCCGCGCACGGTCGTGATGACGATGGCCACGCCGATGAGGATCGCGCCGATAATCACGGCGAGGAGGAAGCGCTGGCGCGCGCGCGCCACCTCCTGCAAGCTGGCGGTGGCCCGCTCGAGCTGCTGGGCGCGCAACTCGGCGAGCTTCTCGATGTCGGTGGTGAGCGCCGCTTCTTCGGCGCGCACGGAGGTAGCGCGTGACTCGGCGGCGGCCGTGCGGCCGAGGTCGCGCAGGCGATGCGCGGCGGCGAGTCCAGTCTCGATGCGCGAAAGGCGTTCATCGATCGTTGCGACGAGCGCGATCTCGGCGGTGCTGAGCCCTGCGCTCCCATTGAGCGCACGCTGCGCCTCGTGCGCGGCCCACCCCGTGCTGCGGAAGGCGACGAGATCGGTGCTGTCGCCGCGATTGAGGTAGCGCCCCGCCGCGGCGAGTTCGAGTGCGACGTTTGTCGTGAGTGCGGCCGTGAGCGACGTCTCGCGACGTACGCCGTCGAGTGTGCGGGCCATCTCCTCGCTGAGTCCGGAGATCGCGGCGCGGCCGACGCCGCCGGCGATCAGGAGCAGCAGGATGACGAGCGAGAGTCCGGCAATCAGACGACTGCGGATGGTGCCGAAGATGAGATTCACTTGGCGGCCTCCGCAGGCGTGAGCGCGCCCTGCCGAATCCGCGTCATCATCAGCGATTTACCGATCGGATCACCGGTCGGCAGGAATGCGATGCTGCCGGTCACGCCGGAGATGGCGTTCTCTTCGGTGCGTTGGGCGAGCCAATCTCGCAGCTTCTCGCGTTCTCCGCCCACTGCGCGAAGCCCCGCAACGAGCACTTGTACGGCATCGTACGCGAGCGCGGCATTTCCATCGGGATCCTCGCTGAATCGCTCGCGGAAGGCGGCGACGAACTTCTGTGCGGCGGGGCGAGGGTCCAGCGCGGTGAATGGCGCGCCGACGAGCGCCCCCTCAGCGACCGCGGGGTCGAGCACGACTCCGGTCCAGCCATCGCCACCGAGGAACTCCGCGGTGATTCCAGCTTTGCGCGCCTCGCGCATGAGGGCGATGCCGGAGCGTTCTGTGCCGGCAACAAAGACGAGATCGGGACGATGCTGCGCGAACCAGGCCGCGTAGACCTCGGCGTCCGTACCATCAGCATCGATGGGATCGAAGTTGAGCACTTCGCCTTGGAACGCGCCGCGGAAGGCGTCCGCGAGTCCGCGGCCGTAGGCGTCGTTCTCATAGAGAATCGCGGCGCGCGTCTTCCCGAGACGGCCCGCGAAACGCGCGAGATCCACGCCGTTGGCGGAATCGCTCGAGATGACGCGGAACACCCAAGGAGAGATGCCGGTGAGCGCGGCCGAGGACGCAGTGGTCGCGAGGGCGGTGAGGTGGCCGTCGTAGACTTTTGCGGCGGCGACCATGGCGCCCGACGTCACGTGCCCGACGACGCCGATGATGGTCGGATCATCGACGAAGCCCTGCGCGATGGTGGCGGCGATGGAGCCGTCCCCTTTGTCGTCGCGGTAGACGATCTCCAAGGGAGTGCCATTGATGCCGCCGGCCGCGTTGATCTCGGCGACCGCGAGCTCGGCGCCGCGCTTGTTCGCTCGGCCAAAGCCTTCCTCAAAAGGGCCGGCCATGCCAAGACGCATCTCGGCATCCGTGCCGCCACAAGATACACCGAAGGCGAGGGCGCCGAGCACGAGCAGCAACGATGGATAGCGCATCAAGTGGCCTTTTCGCGCGTGTGACGCGCAGCTGGTTGTTGTTGGGTGAGGCAATGCAGAGTCCCGAGCCCCCAGACGAGATCGACCCCGTGGATCCCGACGATCTGTCGGTCGGGCATCAACTCGGCGAGGGTGGTCAGCGCGATCCGATCATTCGCATCGTTGAACGTGGGCACGATGACCACGCCATTGGCGATGTAGAAGTTCGCGTAGCTCGCCGGCAATCGCGCACCGTCCATCACCACGGCGCGTGGAAAGGGAAGTGTCACCACGCGGATCGCGGCACCGGTGGCGTCGGTCACTCCCTTCAACCGATGCACGTTATCGAGCGACCGCGCGTGATTCTCGTCGGCGGGATCCTCCTCATGCGCCAGCACCATCACGCCCGGCGCGACGAAGCGAGCGATGTCATCGACATGTCCGTGCGTGTCATCGCCAACACAGCCTTCGCCAAGCCAAAGCGTCTTCGTGATGCCGAGTTCCTCGCGGAAGATCCGCTCGTAGTCGGTGCGCCCGAGTCCGGGATTCCGCACCTGCACGTCGGTCAGGAGCCACTCCTCGGTGACGAGCATCGTGCCGCGTCCATCGGTCTCAATGCCGCCACCTTCGAGTACCACACGCCCCTTGCCGTCGGGCCGCAGCGGTTCGTGGCGCGCGTGCTTTGTCTCGCGCGCGATTAGCTCGCCGAGGTGCCGATCGTGCGCGAAGTTGTCGTACTTCGCCCACGCATTGAAGTCCCAGTTCACGAGTTGCACGTGGCCAGCGGCATCGTGCACCATCGTCGGCGCGCTGTCGCGCAACCACACTCGATCTGTCGGCGCGACGTGCAGATGATATCGCGACTTCCGTACCTCGTGCATGTGCAGGCAGTGCCACGCCTGCTCCTTGGCCGCTTCATCGTGGCACACGATGTGCACGTGCTCATGCTCGGCGAGGACGCGGGCAATCTCGGCGTACACCCAAGGAATGGGGCCGAACTTGCCGGGCCAATCGGGCTCGTGATGCGGCCACGCAATCCAGGTGGCATCGTGGCGCTCCCACTCAGCGGGCCAACGAAGCGCCGCAGGCGCGCCGCTCACGATCCAATCCAACGCGCGAGGATGGGCTCGTAGGCATCCACGCGACGATCGCGCAAGAACGGCCAGTTGCGACGCGTGTACTCAATCAGTGCCGGGTCGCAGGTCGCGATCAGTGTGGCATCGCCAGTCTCAGCCTGCGCCATATAGCGGCCGTAGGGGTCCACGATAAAGCTGTGGCCAAAGAACTCGATGCCTTCGGTGCCGGCCTCGGGCTCGAGCCCCGCGCGATTCGGCGCGGCAACGAACACGCCATTGGCAATCGCGTGAGCGCGTTGCATCGTGCGCCAGGCATCCACCTGTGCCGCCCCCCACTCAGCCTTCTCCGCGGGGTGCCAGCCAATTGCCGTGGGATAAAACAGAATGTCAGCGCCGAGCAGTGACGTGATGCGCGCGCCCTCCGGATACCACTGATCCCAGCAGATGAGCACGCCGATTGTCGCGTAGCGCGTCTTCCACACCATGAAGCCGCCGGCTTCGCCATCGGGGCCGCGCATCCCGGCCGGCTGCACGGGAGCATCGCTCTCACCGGGCGCGAAGTAGTACTTCTCCTCGAACATCGGATCGTGCGGGATATGCATCTTGCGATACACGCCGAGCGGTGTGCCATCGGCGTCGATCACAACGGCGCTGTTGCGGTAGATGCCAGGGCCCTGCTTCTCGTAAATCGGCACGACGAGCACGACGGCGAGTTCCTTCGCGACCATCGCGAGGGTCGCCACGGTCGGCCCCGGAACAGGTTCGGCGAGGTCAAAGCGCGACGCATCCAACTTCTTGCAGAAGTAGGGCGCGTTGAAGAGTTCCTTGAGACAGATCACCTGCGCGCCCTTTGCGGCGGCGTCGCGGATGCGCGTGATCGTCGCGGCGAGAGTCGCCTCGACGGTGGGGAGGACGCCATCCTGAATGACGGCGACCGTGAAGGGAGCGCGTGCGGTCATACGGGGAACTTCACCCTCTTAGCCTCGTATCGCCACTACAATATCCATGACGTTTGTCCCAGTGTCGCGCATCGGGAGCAACGCGTCGGCCGCGGCGAGTGCGCCATAGGCATCGCAGCGCCGCAGCGCGCGCGCCGGGTCCCCCGCACGCGAGGCACTCACCGCCCACGTCGTACCGTGGACCAGCGCACCGGAGGCGGGCGCCGGACCATCGCGGCCATCACTCCCCGCCGCGAGGATCCATGCGTCGGCGAGCCCGAGATCGTCGATCGTCTCCGCAGCAGCGAGCGCGAGCTGCTGACATCGCCCGCCGAGCCCGTGATCCGCAGGGAGTCGGACCGTGGTCTCGCCGCCCCAGATGAGGCAGGTTCCCGGCGCTGCGCGCGCGAGCGTGTGCGCGAGGACACGGCCGGCGGCGGTCGCGTCACCCGTGAGGCTGGTGCGCGAGAGGAGGATTGGGTCGTAGCCGAGTTCGGCGGCGCGCGCGGCCGCGCCATCGAGCGCGGCCGTGTTTCCCACCACGAAGGGCTCCTCGACACGAGCAAACGCCGGACTCCCCGCCTTCGGCGTCTCGGCGACGATGCCAGCGCGCATCGCCCCGAGCGTAGAGGCAATCGAGAGTGGCACGTGCACGGCGATTCCCGCGTCGCGGAGAATCCGCTCGACATGCCACGCCACGAGCGGATCGGGAGAAACGGGGCCCGAGCCGATCATCGATGGATCCTCGTTGGGGACATCGGCAAGGAGAATCGGGATGATACGCCCACACTCGAGCGCCGCCGCGAGTCGCCCCGCCCCCCACCGCGAAAAACGCTTGCGCACGGCGTTGATGCGGCCGATCGGCACACCCGCGCCGAGCAAGAGTGCGTGCAGCGCCGCGAGATCTTCCTCGCGCACCCCCGGGATCGGCGCGCCGATCAAGCTGGAGGTGCCTCCAGAGATAAGGAGCAGCACCACATCGTCGTGCCCAATGCGCTCAATCAGCGCGCCGACCCGCTCGGCCGCGTAGGCCGAGCGTACGCCGGGCACCGGATGATCGCCCACCAGGGACTCGATGGTACGGAGCGTGAATGCCGCCGGTTCAGGGCCGACGCCAATCACGAGTCCGCCCGCGACGGTGAGTCCCTCGCTCGCACAGCGGGACAAGGCCGCCCCCGCCATAGCGGGAGCGGCCTTGCCGAGGGCGATGATCCAGTGTGGGCGGTCGCGTCCGAGTTCGAGCGCAACCTCGCGCGCGGTCAAGCCATCGTGCACCGCGCGCGCGGGATCGGCGGCCGCGAGCGCCGCGTCGTAGCAGCCAAGCAGATCCGCCGTCGCATCACGGGCGGCCATCAGCCTCCGCCGGCTCGCTTCACGGCCGCGCCGAGATCGGTGTACGCGTCCGCCGAGAGTTCTCGGAACGGCCGCATGATGTGCACCACCTTGCCATCGGGCCCAACCACGAACACGACGCGTCGGAGGAAGTTCACGGCTGGAATCTTCACATCGTACGCCTTCCCGACGTCGGCATTCGCGTCGCTCAAGAAGGTCACGGGGAAGCTCTTCTCACTCGCCCAACCGGCGAGTGTTGCGACGTCATCGGTGCTGATTGCCAGCACCGTCACGCCCTGTCCGTTCTTGAAGATCGTGGCGTACTGATCACGGTACGCCTCCATTTGAGCCGTTCAGCCACCGGTCCTCGCCTTCGGGAAGAAGGCGATCACGACCGTTTGGCCGCGGAGATCGGAGAGGCGGATCGGCGTCCGCGTGGGGCCGGTGCGCGTCGCACCCGGCAACTCGAAATCAGGGGCCATCTCCCCGACTTTGGGACCGCCCGGGGGCGGAGCGTCCTGCGCACCGACCGTTCCGGCGACAGCCAGAATGACGGCAGCACTCAGTCGCAGAAGTGTTTTTGACATAGTCGAAGAATGCAGATGACGCTCGTGTGACGCAATGTCTCCAGCGCGCGCCGCCGCGCTGCTACTCCAGCATCAGCTGGTGGTGGACGCCGGCACGTCGAGGACGCGAAGCGCGCCGGGCACACTCTCGACTGTCACGGTCGAGCCAGTCGCTTGATGGAGATCGCCGTCCAGCTCCATCCACGGCGCGTCGCGACATTCGAGAGTGAAGCGGGCCGCCACGCTACTCCGAACGTGCGGGTGCGTGGCGTGCGTCCCGCGCAGGGCACGGATGAGAATCGGCACCCGCGCCGGACGCGAGAGATCGTTAAACACCATCGCGTCGAGCTTCCCGTCATCCACGAGCGCATTCGGCGCGATGGGAAAGGTGCCGCCGAACTCCTTCCCGTTCGCGAACACGATCATCAGGCGCCGCTGCCAGCGGGCGGGGTCGTCGTGCTCGATCCCGCCGAGTCGTGCGTCGATTCCAGCGTAGCCGAAGAGTTCGGAGAGCGCTGCGGCCACGTACACCGCCGAGCCGCGCAACACGGGGATCCGCTTGGCCGCGTGTGAGACGGCCACATCGAATCCGAAACCCGCGACATTCGCGAACCACGCATCGTCCACGCGCCCGAGATCGACGCGACGCTCCTCGCCCCCCTCAGCGACGAGCCGCGCCATCGCGTCGAGATCGTGCATCGGTGCGCGGAAGTTCTTCGCGAAATCGTTCCCCGTCCCACCGGCGACAAACGCCATGCGCGCCGGCGATCCCGCTTTGCCGAGCGCCACCGCGCACTTCCCCCACGTCCCATCGCCACCGACCACGACGATTGTCTCGATGCTATCGGCAATGGCTTCGTGCACGAGGCGCGCTTCGTCGCCAGCGGCAGCGGTCGCGCGGAGGTCCGTGATGCCGTGCACAGCGAACGCGGCGCGCAGATGCTCGTGCATCCGCGCGCCGCGTCCCCGCCCAGAGGCGGGATTCCAGAGGACTCGTGTGCGAGTCGTCAGATCAACCCGCCAACTGACGCAGCACGTAGTGCAGGATGCCGCCGTGCCGGTAGTAGTTCATCTCTTCGGGTGTGTCGATGCGGCT
>JAYTDH010000225.1:0-5312 GCA_043736095.1 Gemmatimonas sp. | reverse complement strand
ACATTCGTGTAGCCCATGTTCTGCAGGGCATCAGCGGCGAGGGCAGAGCGATTGCCGCGCGCGCAATAGATGATGATCGCCGCGTCGCGCGCGGCGGTCGTGCCTTCGATCTGGCTGTCGATGACGCCAAGCGGGATGAGCGCGGCCCCCGGGATGATGCCGAGGTTTGTCTCCCGTGGTTCGCGGCAGTCCACGAGGACGGGGGCGCCGGGCTTACCCAAGAGTTGGGCGACCTCGGAGACGCTCACTTCGCGGGTGCGCGTCTTGGCTTCGGCAACGAGTTGTTCAGGACTTTTGTCGGTCATGTGATGGAATCTACCCTCCCCTCTGGAGCGCGAGAAGCATCATCTTTCCCCGATGCCTCTCACGCTCCAAGTGTTGCTCGCCCTGCTGACCGGCCTCGGCCTCGGACTCGGCCTCGCCGGCTCCGACTCCGCTGCCACCCAGACCACACTGGCCGTACTCGGGCCGATCGGAACGCTGTTTGTCAACGCGATTCGGATGACGGTGATCCCGCTGGTCGTTTCGTCGCTGATTGTCGGCGTGACCTCCGCACCGGACACCGGGACTGTGGGACGAATCGGCCTTCGTGCGCTGTTCATCTTTGTCATCACCCTCACACTGGCCACGACGACCGCGCTGGTGCTCGGCGTGCCACTCCTCGCGGCGTTCCCTGTGGACCCCGCGGCCGTCGAGGCAGTGCGTGCGAGTGCAGCGGGTGCGAGCGAGGCAGTGACCGCGGGGGCCTCGAGCGTGCCGACGCTTGGGAAGTGGCTCGTCGATCTCGTGCCCGTGAATCCGATCAAAGCCGCAGCGGACGGGGCGATGCTCCCGCTCATTCTGTTCACCGTGGCGTTCTCGGTCGCCCTGCTCCGCGTGAATGAGGCCCGGCGCCGCGCCGTGGCCGATCTGTTCACGGGAATCCAGGATGCCTCGCTGATTCTCGTGCGCGCAATCCTGCGCTTCGCGCCTATTGGCGTGTTCGCGCTCGCCGTACCCCTCGCCGCCAAGATGGGAATCGCCGCCGCTGGTGCCCTCGCGAGCTACATCCTGATTGTGAGCGGGATCTGTGTGCTCTTCATGGCCGTGGTGCTGTATCCGGCTGCGGTCCTCTTGGGGAAGATCTCGCTGAAGGAGTTCGCCACCGCATCGCTCCCGGCGCAGGGGATTGCGTTCAGCTCGCGCTCGTCGCTCGCCGCATTGCCGGCGATGTTGGAGAGCGTGAACGTGCGGCTCAAGCTCCCGCCAGTGATTGGGAGTTTCTTTATCCCGCTCGCGGCGAGCATGTTTCGCGCGGGTGCGGGGATCGGCCCGGTCGTCGGCGTTCTCTTCCTCGCGAAGCTGTACGGCGTGGAGTTGGGCGCTGCGCAACTCGTGGCAATCGGCGTGACGACCGCGATTACCTCGTTCAGCGTGCCCGGCGTTCCCGGCGGTGCCATCATCATCATGATCCCCACGCTGATGGCCGCCGGTGTGCCGATTGAGGGCATCGGGATCCTGCTAGGCGTCGACACCATCCCCGACATGTTTCGCACGACGACCAATGTGACGGGACATATGGCCGCCGCGGTCATCCTCGCGCGGGCGGAGCGCGGTGGCGAACGTGTTAGCGAACGGAACGGGGAGCAGGATGGTTGAGCACTGGCCTGCCCTGCTCGGGGCGGCGCTGTGGATCGCGATGCTCGTCACGGTCGTCGTGCGATTCCGTGACTCGCGGCGCCTCGATTCGTATCCGGCGACAATCAGTAGCGAGATCCCTCTCGTAAGCGTGGTGATTCCGGCGCGGAACGAGGCACACAACATCACGCGTTGCCTCACGAGTGTGCTCACGAGCGGGTACCCGAAGTTTGAGGTGATTGTGATGGACGATCACTCCACTGACGGCACCGGCGCGATCGCCGAGCGCATCGGCGCGGAGGATGCGGCGGTGCATGGCGGCGTCTCGCGAGTCCGCGTGATGACTGCCGCGGCACTCCCGAGTGGCTGGTTCGGGAAGCAATGGGCTTGTCACTGCGGGGCGCAGATTGCGCGCGGCGACCTCCTCTGCTTCACCGATGCCGACACCTGGCACAGTCCCGAACTCCTGACGCGCAGCGTGAACGCGCTGCGGATGCGCGGCGCAGCGCTCTTCACCGTGGCGAGTCATCAGGAGATGGAGTCGTTCTGGGAGAAGGTGTTGCAGCCGTTCGTGTTCGCCATTCTGCTGGTGCGGTACGGCGGGCTTGAGGGCATGAGTCGCTCACTCAATCCGTACGCGAAAATTGCGAATGGCCAGTTCATGCTGATCACGCGCGCCGCCTACGCGCATTCCGGCGGACACGAAGCAGTGAAGTCACACGTCGCCGAGGATTTGCGGATGGCGCAGCGATTCGCTTCGCTACGGCTGCCCGCGCATATGGTGCTCGCGCGCGATCACATGCGCACGCGGATGTACACCTCACTCGGCGAGATCCGGCGCGGCTGGGGAAAAAATGTCTATGCCGCTGGGCGCGATGCAATTCCGCTGAATGCCGTGACTCGGCGGATCCTGCCGTGGATCTTCCCGCTGCCGCCGCTCGTGCCACTCGTCCCGATTGTGTTTGCGCTCCTCGGCTGGCTCGGCGTCCTGGGCCCCGGTGCACTGATTTTCGGCGCGATCGGCTGTGTGGCGAATTTGCTGTTCTGGCTGGCCGCGTACGCGTACTCGCGTCTGAATCCGCTGTGGGGATTGCTGTATCCGGTGGCTGCGGTGATGATCGCGTGGATCTTTGCCGAAGCGGCGTGGCGCGGAAACAGAGTGGCGTGGAGGGGTCGGGACTACGTCTCAGAGAGTGCGCCGTGAGTCGTGAGCCGTTCGCCGTGCTGTTCGATCTCGATGGGACGTTGGTGAATTCGATTGGGCTACTGGTATCGAGCATGGAGCACGCCTACGAGGGGCGACTGCGTCGGCCACCAGTGGAGGAGTGGGTGCAGCTCATCGGTACGCCGCTCGACGACATGCTCGGCGCGTGGGCCGAGGGTCCGGAGGATGTGCAGACCCTCAAGGCGCGATATCGCGAGTTCCAGTTCGCGCACCACGATGCGATGACGACGGCGTATCCGGGGACAGTCGAGGCGATCCGTGCGCTGCACGCGGCGGGGCATCCACTCGCCGTGGTGACATCAAAGCTCGAGTTTGGCGCGCGGAAGTCGCTCGCGTGGGTGGGGATCGAGGAGTGTTTCGGTGCAGTCGTCGGCATGGATGCGACCACGAAGCACAAGCCCGGTCCGGAACCGGTGTGGTACGCGCTCGAACGGCTCGGCGTGCCGGCGTCGCGGGCGCTGTTCGTTGGAGACTCGACGCATGACATGAATTCTGGGCGAGCCGCCGGAGTGCAGACGGGGGCGGCGCTCTGGGGGCCATTTCATCGTGCGCAGTTGGAGAGCACGGGGCCGAGCTACTGGCTGAACGGGATGGAAGACGTAGTCCCTCTCGTGCATCGACTCGCGCTGCGCTGAGTCGAGCGCGATTACGTGCCATCTCCTGATGGCACACGCACTACAATGATCCGTGTCCATGGGGCCGCGCATGCGAATGTCCCCGCGTGCTCACCACCCCGCACGCCGCGCGGCTCCTCGCCGCAACGACCTCCTCCCACGACCTCGCCGCGCTCGCCACGGCGCTCGGCTTCGCGGAGTCCCTGCCGCTGGACCGCGTCACCGCGCGCCGCCTCGGAGTCCCGCGCGCCCGCGTTACGCCGCGAGTCGCCGCTGGGCGCGGCACGCTTCGCGCACTCCTCGTGGAGTTCGATGGCGATGCGGCCGCCCGCGAACAAAGCATCGCGCTCGCGCGCACTCTCGTGCGTGCCGCGCCGGAGCCCTCGTGGCTTCTGTTGATCCGCGTCGCGTCGAGCGGACATCTCTTGATCGCCGCGCCGCCCCCCTCAGGTGTTGGCGCCGTTCCCTCCATCGAAGTAGACCCCGCCCACGTGCGCGACAGCGACGCAGAGACGCTGGCCGCGATGGCCGGTGCGACTGAGGGAAGCGACCTGATGGTGCATCTGCGGTGGCGTGAGACGCTCGGCCGCGACGCACTCACACGGCGTTTCTACCGCGAACTCGAGGGGCACGTGACGGTGATGGCCGAGAGCGCCGAAGGACGCGCACCGGCTGAGGCACGACGCACGATTGCGCTGCTGCACACATCGCGACTGCTCTTTCTCGCATTCTTGGAGGTGCGCGGCTGGCTCAATGGCGACCGCGAGTTCCTCCGATCCCAGTTCGTCGCACGGAGCGGCGGGCGCACCGAGCGATGCAACGCGCACCGGCGCTTCCTCGAGCCGCTCTGGTTCGGGACGCTCAACACGCCGCACCGCGCACGCGCCGAGGTGGCGCGGTCGTTCGGGCACGTACCGTTCCTCAATGGCGGACTCTTCACGCGCGCACCGATCGAGACCCGGTACCGCGACCTGCGCCTCACCGACGACGCAATTGGCGGAGTAATCGGTGGGTTGCTCGCGCGGTTCCGCCTCACAGCGCGTGAAACGAGCGACGCGTGGTCGGATGCGGCGGTCGATCCCGAGATGCTGGGCCGCGCCTTCGAATCGCTGATGCACGACGGGACGCGGCGCGCGCAGGGAGCGTTCTACACGCCACCTGCGCTGATTACGCGACTCGGCCGCGACGGACTCGCCGCCGCGCTCGGCGGGTCGCTCGGCGGGTCGCTCGAGACTGCCTCGGCGATTACGATCGCTTCAGTCCGCGTGCTCGACCCCGCCTGCGGCTCGGGAGCGTTCCTTGTGTTCGCCCTCGAAGAGCTCGCGAGATTGCGCGGCCTCGCCGGCGACACACGCGACGTGGCCACACGCCGACGCGATGTGCTGACGCATTCGATCTTCGGTGTGGACGTCGACCCGACTGCCGTGTGGCTCTGTCAACTCCGGCTCTGGCTCTCGGTGGTAGTCGACGAACCGCACGAGGATCCGACGCGGATTGCGCCGCTTCCGAACCTCGACCGTAACGTGCGCGAAGGAGATGCGCTCGCCGGACACGGGTTTGAGGACGCGCGCCCGGACCCCGACCCACGCATCGCGGCGCGGCGACTTCGCTACGCACGTGCGAGCGGAGCGCGCAAGCGCACGCTGGGCATCGCCCTCGAGCGGGAGGAGCGCGCGCGCGCGATTTCGATGGTTGAGTCGCGGCTCGCGATATTCACGGCGCAGCGTCGCGATCTGATTGCCGCCGCGCGATCTCCTGATCTCTTCGCCCGCACGCGCGGCGCCGATCGCACGACCCGCCTCGCGCTCGATGATCTCCGCGCTCAGGTGCGGCGTGCGCGCGCGCAGGTCGCGACG
>JAYTDH010000224.1:0-3348 GCA_043736095.1 Gemmatimonas sp. | reverse complement strand
TCCAGCCGGAGGATCTCATGAAGAACGCGACGATTATGGCGTCGTATGTGTACCACGCGGCGATGGCGGCGGAGCGGGTGGCGAGGAAGCAGAGGCCGGCGGCGGCGCGATGAGGGCACCACAATCGCCGATCTCGCTGACTGGAGTTCCTTCTTTGATGCTCGTCCATCGATTCTTGGTAACGCGTGTGTCGATCGCGTGTCTGCTCGTTCTCTGTTGCGGTGTAGGCCTCGCCTGCACTCCCGCCACGGACCAATCGACCGTGGTCGGCACCTACGTGCTGTCGATCGAAACGGACACGCTGCACCTCGACGCGGGAGGACGGTACCGCCGCGTGTTCGGCCGCTCCGGCGCGCCCCGTGCAGCGGCGATTGACACCGGCCGGTGGCGGATGTCCACCGATGGCCGCAGCGTCGCGCTCGCCGCGTTGCCGCAGCGATGGCCCGCGCACGGGCGCTACGATCCGGTCTCCGGTGTCTGGCACCAAGCAGACACGTTGCGGCGCGGCTTCGTCTCGCTTCGCATTCGCGCAGGATGGCGTGGGGACGTAACGCTCGAGGCGGTCCCGGAACTCGGGTGGCTCTATCGGCGGCTGGTGCCGGTTCAGTAGCCGATTCCCGAGGGCCGTGCCATGATGGGTGCAGGCGCTTGCCGAACGCGGCCCACCCTCGGGCTGGCGCGTCGCCGCGTTCGGGCCGGTATATTGAATTACAAGCCGAGAGGTACAGATGCGCATCCGCGTTGCCACCACCATAGCATGTGCGCTGCTCGCGAGCTCCGCCGCGAGCCTGGGGGCGCAAGGCGCCACCGCGCGGGGCTACCTCTTTCGTCCGCCCCCGGCCACGCTGACGCTCTTCGGCGCCTTCATGGCCCCGTCCGCCGGGAGCGATCTCTACAGCTTTTCCTTCGACGAACTCACGCTCGGTCGCGAGGACCTAACCGCGCTATCGCACGGATTTGACCTCGCGATTCGTATCAAGCCGCAGTGGGATGTCGTGATGGGCATCGCCTTTGGCCGCGGCGCACACCGCAGTGAGTTCCGCGACTTCGTGGATTTGAACGATCAGCCCATCGAGCAGACCACGACGCTCACGCGTGTCCCGATGGGCGCCTCGCTCCGCTATCACCTCAAGCCGCGTGGAGAGTCGATTGGCTCGCGTGCCTGGATTCCCGCACGCCTGACGCCGTGGGTCGGCGTGGGAGGCGGCATGATGAAGTACCGCTTCTCGCAGAATGGCGACTTCATTGATTTCGAGACGCTCGATGTCTTTCCGGGGCAGTTCACGACGAGTGGATGGGCCCCATTTGCACAGGGCTCCGTTGGCGCGGGCTTGACGTTGATTCCCCGCCTCGAACTCACCGGGGAGCTGCGGTACGTGCGCGCGAGTGGGCAGAATGGCGCCGACTTCGTAGGCTTTGATCGCATTGACCTCTCGGGCGTCTCGACGGCGCTCGGCCTCACCGTCCGTTTCTGACCGGAGTATGAAAATGACGCCGAGCATTCGAGTGATTGCGCTTCTCGCCGCGCTCCTCCCTGCCCTCGCGCTTCGCGCTCAGTCCACGGACACCCCGTGGGCCGCGTTCTTCGGCTGCTGGATGTCGGCGGACAGCACGACGTTCGTGGCGAAGCCCGTCACCTGCATCGCGCCGGCAACGGAGAACGGGTTTGCGGCGCTGGTTGTCACGAGGCGCGGGACCGAGACGTTGAGAGACATCACGCTGCTCGCCAACGGCGAGCGAGTCCCGAGAGAAGACGCGCGGTGCACCGGCTGGGAAGCCGCGAGCTTCTCCGAGGGTGGCGCGCGGCTCTATATAGTTGGCGAGTCCACGTGCGGCACTTCGCCGACCGTCCGGCGCTCCGGCCTGTACGCGATTCTGCCGAATGGTGATTTGCTGGAGGCCGCCGGCTTCCGGATCGACAACGGCGAGCGACTGGAGGTGGAGCGGCTACGTCTCGTGCCCGCATCCCAACTCGTGGAACCGTTGGCAAGCGAGATGGGATCGCTGATGCGCGCGGTTGAGGCGGCACGGCTCGCGGCGGCGCAACCGCTGCGCGTGGACGATGTCATCGAGGCATCGGCGCGAGTGGATGCGGGCATCGCGGAAGTCTGGATTGCGGAATCGGTGCGTCGTGGGCGCGATGCCAACTTTCGGCTTGCTGCGCACGATTTGCGTACGCTGGCCGCAGCGCAGGTCCCGACGCGGGTCATCGATGTGCTCGTCGCGGTGGCAAACCCCGCGCACTTCGCCGTCGCCGTCTCGGAGGAAGGAGCGGTGTCCGCCGCGCTTTCGCCTGAGGCCCGCGTCACGACCGCCGGAACTGGGGGCTACGGGAGTGCTTGGGGCGGGTACGGAGGGCGGAACGGTCTCTACGTGAATTCCGCGCAGTGTGCCAGCATGATGGCCGCATTTGCCGCGCCGCCCTTCGCCTTCACGCCCTTTCCGATTGGGGCGAACATGGCAATCTACAACTGCTTCGGGAACAGTCCCTTTGGCTTCTCTGGGCCGTTCGGGCAGCTCGGGTGGTGGCAGTCGGGGATGAATCGCGGCGACTACTCGGACTACTGGGGCCGTCGAACGGTCGTGACCGTGGCGCCCACCGAAGGGGGCGCACCAGTGACGCGCGGCGGGCGCGTGGTGAATGGCCGAGGATATTCCTCGAGTCCTGGGACCTCAACCTCCGGCGATGGCCCGCGCGCGCAGCCGCGCGAGGCGTCGGTGCGTTCGTCGACGTCAGCTTCCTCGCGCGAAGGCTCCGGCGGCTCGTCGAGCGGGACGTCCTCGAGTGGTGAGTCGAGCGGGCGGACGGCCAAGCCGCGGACGCCTTAGGAAGCTGCGCTTCACGGCATCGCAACCTCCACTGGTTCCGCTTACGTCGCCGCCGTCACGCCAATCAACGCATCGAGCACCCCCCGGTCCGTGCCGACCAACGCTTTGATCCGCGCCGTATCCACTTCGGCCACAATGATCTCTCCGATCTCCACCTGCACCGCCCTGAAGATCCCGAGTGACCGCATCCCCTCCGCCTGACGCCGGTTATCATCGGTCGGCGTGACGAAGTGCACCGAGTCCACCTTGTAGCGATGCAGCAGGAAGAGCAGCGTCAGCGTGAGCAGCCGCTTGTTGCGCAGCGACACGTCGAAGTTGTTCTGGTCACGCACGGAGAGGATGCTGCGGCCGCGACGGTCGAGGATCGCCGCATATACGACGTTTGCTGCTTTGACCCCGCTCTCGCCGAGCACCGAGAGTTCGAGTAACTCACTCCCCGCGGTGTGGGGCTTGAGCGCCACCTTGAACGTGCCCCCGACACCGTGACGTGCACGCCAGCGCTCGAGCCAGTCCGCGAGT
>JAYTDH010000223.1:0-7184 GCA_043736095.1 Gemmatimonas sp. | reverse complement strand
GTGTGCCCCGGTGAGGTCTGCGCCTCGCGCACGAAGAGCGCCCGCTCGAGCAACGCGAAGTTGGGTTCTCCCCGACGTAGCGTCCCATACACGAACACGCGTCTCACGAGATCGCCGTCCCCTTACGCGGCAAGGAACTGCAGCGCACGGACGAGTGCATCGAGCTCGCCTGTGGTCGTGTACAGGTGTGGGGTAATGCGCACACCCAGCACGCCGGCCGCTGGACGATCGATCGCCACTGTGAAGATCTTGTGCTCGTCGAAGAGCCGCTTCGCGAGATCGCCAGGCACCAACCCTTCAATTCCGACATTGGCGATCGCGCAGGTGCGCGCCGCATCCGCCGGCGTATTCATCACAATCTTCGGCGTGCCACGAACCTGCTTGGTCCAGTACTCCTGGAGATACCGGAGTCGCGCCTGCTTCCGCGCCACGCCAATCTGCTCGTGGAATAGAATCGCGTCCTCGATCCCCAAGTCGGTGTGGCAGGGATGCGTGCCGGTGTGATTTAGCTTGCGAATATCGTCTTCGGCGAACCCGCTCTCGCCGTACAGCGGCCAGAGCCCCGCGATGCGCTCCTTCTTCACGTAGAGCAGTCCGGCTCCAATCGGCGTGCCGAGCCACTTATGCAACGACGCCCCATAGTAGTCCACGCCGAGGTCGGGGAGCTTGAAGTCCATCTGCGCGAACGCGTGCGCGCCATCGACCATCACCTGCACGTTCTTCTCGTGCGCCATCGCCGCGATCTTCTGCACCGGCAGTACCTGACCGGTGATGTTCACGATGTGGCACACCATCAGGAGCCGCGTCTTCTCGGTGATTGCCGCCGCGTACTTCTCCACGATTTCTTCGTCCGTGGCCGGATGGAGCGGCAGGTCGATAATCGTGTTCGTCATCCCGTACCGCTTGGCCATCTGCGCGAAGTGATCGAGCATCGCGCCGTAATCGCACGATGCCATCACGGCGTTGTCCTCCGGCTTCCAGTCGAAGCCGGAGATCACGGTGTCGAGCGACTCCGTGGTGTTACGTGTGATGATGATTTCGTCGGCGCTGCACCCCGCGACTCCCGCGAGCCGCCGCCGCACGCGCGCTTTGTCGGCGACCATCACCGTCCGCATGTAGCGCTGCGCATCGCGATTGATCCGGCGCACGTGCCCGACGAACCCTTCGAGCACGGGCGTGCTCTGCATCGAGAAGTAGCCGCTCTCGAGATTGATGTAGTCGGGAACGAGCGTGTATCGCCCACGCAGCTGTCCCCAAAACGCGTCATCCTGCGCGAGCTCGACGGGCGTTGCTGCGTGCAAGCGCTCGAGTAGCGCCGGGGAGAGGGCGAGGCCGAGTGTACCGGCGCCGAGGGTGCGGAGGAAGTCGCGCTTGTCCATGACCGGCCTATCGGGAAATGTGGGGAACGACCGCTACACGAACCTACGCCCCCCGGCGAGTGTGGGACAGGTCGCGCGAACGCCATCTCTGGCTCACTTTATGGGGGTCGCCACGCGCGATGCGTCCTCTCGCCGTCACCTCCTCCCGTGGAATCTCCCCGTATGCTGCGTCGCATCTCGTCGTCCACTCGCACGCGTCTAAGCGCACTTTGCGCACTAGTCGCACTCGTTGCACTCGTCGCGCTGTCCACCCTTCGCGCCGATGCGCAGTCCGCCGCGTCCGCGGCGACCGCGGCGACCATCCCGCCCGCCGCCGCGTCATCGCTGACCCTCCGGAGCATCGGGCCGGCACTGATGAGCGGCCGTATCCAGGACATCGCGGTGCATCCCACGCAGCCGAGCACCTGGTACATCGCGGCGGGCTCGGGCGGAGTCTGGAAGACGACCAACGCGGGCGTCACCTTCGCGCCCGTGTTCGATCAACAGAGCTCGTACTCGATTGGCGCGCTGGCGATCGATCCCAAACGCCCCGAAGTCGTCTGGGTCGGCACGGGCGAGAACGTGAGCGGCCGCCACGTGGGATGGGGAGACGGCATCTATCGCAGCCCCGACGGCGGACGTACCTGGCAGAAGATGGGTCTCGCGACCTCGCAGCACATCGCACGGATTCTGATTGACCCGCGCAACTCAGATCACCTTCTCGTTGCGTCGGAGGGACCGCTCTGGTCGGCCGGTGGAGAGCGCGGTGTGTATCGCTCGGTCGATGGCGGCGCGACGTGGCGCGCAATCCTGCAGATCGATGAGAACACGGGCGTCACGGATCTCGAGCGCGACCCCAGCGATCCCAATGTCTTGTATGCCGCCGCGTATCAGCGTCGTCGCCATGTGTGGGGCTTCCTCGGCGGCGGTCCCAAGAGTGGCATCTACAAGTCCACCGATAACGGCGAGACCTGGCGTCGCCTCGCGACCGGGCTCCCGAGTGGCGATATGGGGAAGATTGGTCTCGCCGTCACCCCGGCCGATCCGCAACTCGTGTACGCCACCATTACGGCGAACGCCGAGGAGCGTGGGTTCTATCGCTCCACTGACAAAGGTGAGAGTTGGGAGAAGCGGAACAGCTATATCTCGGGCGGCACGGGGCCCCACTACTACCAAGAGATTGTTGCCTCGCCGGTAGACGCCGATGTGGTCTACCAGATGGATGTCTTTATGAATGTCACGCGCGACGGTGGGCGCACCTTTCGCCCAGTGGAGACGGGTCACGACAAGCACAGCGACAATCACGCGCTCGTCATTGATCCCGCGCAGCCACGGCATCTCTTGGTCGGGACCGATGCGGGGCTCTACGAGAGTTTCGATGACGGTGCACGCTGGCGGCATTTCCCCAACCTTCCGCTCGCGCAGCTCTACAAGGTGTCGCTCAGCGACCGCACTCCGTTCTACGATGTGCTCGTCGGCGCGCAGGACCTTGGCACGCTGCTTGGTCCGTCGCGCACAATGAACCAAGATGGGATCCGCAGTCAGGATTGGTACGTGCCGCTCGGCGCGGATGGCTACGGCGTGGCGTTCGAGCCTGGTGATCCCGACATCATGTACATCATGTGGCAGGAGGGAAATCTCGTGCGGAAGGATCGGCGCAACGAGGAGTCCGTGTTCATCCAGCCGCGTCCAGCAAGTGGTGATGCCCCCGAGCGATGGAACTGGGATTCGCCGATTCTCGTGAGTCCACATGCGCCGGCGCGGATCTACTACGGATCGCAGCGCATCTGGAAGAGCGATGACCGCGGCGACTCATGGACTCCCATCAGCGGAGATCTCACGCTCGGACAGGATCGCTACGAGCAGCGCTTCTTCGGCCGTACGTGGAGCGTGAATGCCCTGTTCGACCACGCGGCGATGTCTAAGTACGCCACGACGACAGCAATCAGCGAGTCGCCCATCGCGGCGGGCACGATGGTCGTGGGCACCGACGACGGACTCGTGCAGGTGACGAGCAATGGCGGCGCGCAGTGGACGCGGGCGACGGCGCTCCCTGGTTTGCCATCGCTCTCGTTTATCAATGATGTCGAGATGTCCGTGCACGATGCACGCACGCTGTTTGTAGTAGCGGACGCGCACAAAGTCGGCGACTTCACCCCGTTCGCGTATGCGAGCACCGATCTTGGGCGGAGCTGGAAGTCGATCGCCGGCGATCTCCCCAAGGGCTCGATTGTCTGGACGATCCAACAGGATCACGTGCGCCCCGAGCTACTCTTCGTCGGCACTGAGTCGGGCATCTTCTGGACGCCGAACGGCGGCACTAACTGGCACAAGCTGAGTGGTGGGATGCCTACGATTCCCGTACGCGATATCAAACTGCACCGTCGCGATAGTGATCTTGTCGCGGCGACGTTTGGGCGTGGAGTCTATGTGCTCGACGACTACGCGCCCTTGCGCGCGATTGCTGCTGGCCTCCGCACGGACGGCGGGGCGATTCTTCCTGTGCGCGATGCGTGGTGGTTCGTGCCCTCGCAGGTCGCCCAAGCAGCGGGACGCCCGGAGCTCGGAAGTGACGATTTCACCACGGAGAATCCGGCGGTGGGCGCGCTGCTGACGATCTACCTCGACAAACTCCCCACGACAGCAGCGGAGACACGGCGCGCCGACGAGACGGCGCTGCGCGAGCGGAACGCCGATGTGCCATTCCCAGGCTATGACCGGCTGCGCTCGGAATCGCTCGAGCGTGGTCCGCAGGTGCTCGTCCGCATCAGCGATGCGCAGGGCCGGGTGGTGCGCACGATCACGGTCCCCGCAAAAGCAGGGCTCCAGCGCGTGACGTGGGATTTACGAGGCCCGTCGCCCTACCCAGTCGATCTCAACCCTCCTGAATTCCGCGCCCCGTGGGCTGGCGTTCCTCAGGGCCCGCTTGTCGCACCCGGCCGCTACACCGCGTCGCTCCTGCTCGTGTCGACCGCTGGCGTGCGCGAACTCGGCGCGCCGCAGGCGTTCGAGGTGCGGCCCGTGCCGAATGTGCGTGGCACTCCCGACTTCGGCGCCATCGCCGCGTTCCAAGAGCGCGTCAGCGAACTCGCGCGTCGGTCGAGTGCGCTCGGCGAGGAGATTGGTGCGCTTACTGGTGAGTTGCGGCATGCGCGGGCGAGCGTGACTGCGGCGCCGCGTGCCGACGCGGCGCTCTTCGCGCGCATCGATTCGGTCAGCATCTCGCTGGCCGCGCTCTCCCGCCGACTCAACGGCGATCCGGCGCGGCAGCGGCTGGATCAATCGAATGAGATCTCCACCGACGGCCGCGTTGCTGCTGCCATGCAGTTCGAGCATCGTCAGCCCCCGACGGCCACGCAACGGCGCGAAGCCGACGCCGCGGCGGCCGAGATTACGGCGCTCGAACGTGACCTGCGGGCGCTACTCGAGGGTGACGTGGCGCACCTTCAGGCAGCGATGGCCGCCGCCGGCGCACCCTGGAGTGCGGGCCGAGGAATCCGGACACCTTGACCCAATGGACCCTTCAGTCGTCCTTACGGGGTAGGGACAGCTACCCCCTCGCAGGTTCCACTCTTCCCTGAGGTACACAATGCTTCGTCGTCTTCTTGCCACCGCTGGTCTCGTGGCGATCGCTGCCGCGCCGCTGCAGGCGCAGATCCCGCTACTCGATATTCGTGTCGGAGCGCAGGCGGTTGTGCCGCCGAGCGAGCCTGGGTTGGACACCAAGATTGGGATCGGCGGATACGCCCGCGTTGGCGTGCCAGTGCTGATGTTCAAGCTCATGGGTTCGGCTTCCTTCACGAGATTTACGTCGCCGATCCCCGGCGCCGACCCGACCAACATGATTCTCATTGGCGGCGGCCCGCACTTCTCGCCGATTCCGCTCCTCGATCTTGGCCTAGAGGCGACGTATGACTCCGACGCCAAGATCTGGATCTGGAATCCGAATGTCTCTGTGGGATTCCTGATGCTCGAGGCCACGGCCGGCTACCTGAAGCCGATGAAGGGCGGTGACGGTCTCGCGGTCGTCGGGCTGGGCTTCCGCTTCTAAGCGGGACCTGAGCGAAACCCACCATCGGTGGACTGAGCGGCGCGGCCCCAACGGGGTCGCGCCGCTCAGCTTTTGGACGGCGTCGAATCGGGCGAAATGAGAGGGGCCCATTGTGACCTGGATTTCTTGCGGTGCCCCGTACGAGAGGCCACGTTTGGGGGTGATCCCCGCGTGTGATTGTAGGTACGCGGGCACCCGCCGACCGTTCTGGAGCTCCGAGCCCTGTCTCGTCCCCTTCGCAACTTCAATTTCCGGTCGCTTCTCCTCGCGATCTTCGCACTCGCCGCCGGCCTGAGCTGCGGTCGCGAGATCACGGGACCCAACACGCGGTTCGCCCGCGGGTTCAGCTTCGTGACCATCTGGGACGACGCGTTCCCACATAGTGTGGCAAGCGAGCTCGTGCCATTTGAGAAGGTGCGCGTCGTGCTGCGCAATGCGGCAGGTCTCGTGGTCGTCGACAAGCTCGTGGACTTCCCGAGCAACGCCAGTGAAGTCGAGTTGGCGATCGATGTGCCTCTCTCCTTTGGCACGGGGACTGGTGGCGAGGCGATGTCGTTGGCGCTCGCGTATGTGAACGCCGCCGGCGATACCGTGTTCAGTGCGGGGCCGCTTCCGGTGACCGTTGCACCGACTCCGCCGGGTGGGCAACCGCCGCCGCCGGTGCAGGTCGAGCCGGTGTATCGCGGGCCGGGAGCCGGCGCATCGAGCGTGCGTATTGCGCCGCGCGCCGACACCGTGGTCGCCGGCGACGCCTTCGCGTTCACCGCCTCCGCGCTCGACGCGCAGCTGGCGCCGATCGCCAATACGCCGATCGCGTGGAGCGCGGTGCATCCTACACTGGCGCCGGTGACGAGCGGCCTTGCCGGTACGGGGACCACGCTCGCCGGTCGCGGCACGGCAATCATCGTGGCGCGGTTGCTCACGGGTCAGACCGATTCCGTTCTTCTCGTGGTAAGGCCGAAGGCCGCGCTGATTGAACTCGTCTCCGGTGGTGGGCAGACTGGGGCTCCGGGTGGCGTCCTCGCGCCCATCGTCGTGCGAGTGAAAGCCACCGATGGTCTGCCGATGCAGGGCGTCACCGTCTCGTTCGCATCGGCGATTGGATCGGTCAGTGTGCCGAGCGCGGTCACCGATCTGAGCGGACTCGCCTCGGTGACGTGGACGCTTGGCGCGCCGTTTGGCACGCAGTCGATGACTGCGTCCGCAGCGGGACTCACGGGGAGTCCGTTGACGGTCACGGCGAGCGTCCCTGAACCAGTCGCCACGCAGTTGGTCATCACGCAGCAGCCGACGAGCGCCACCGAGGACGTCGCGTTTACTCCGCTCTTTACGGTAGAAGCGCGTGACGCACAGGGTGCGCTCGTGACGCCGTTCACCGGCTCCATCGAGCTCTCGCTCACCGGCGGCACGGCGGGGGCGCAACTGGTTGGCACGCGCATCGTGAACGCGGTGGGTGGTGTCGCGACATTCCCGGGGCTCGCGATTGATCTTCCGGGGAGCGGCTACCTCGTGCAGGCTCAGTCCGCTGGACTCACCGTGGGGAATGCCACCGCGTTCAACGTCAGCGCGCAGGGCGGGGCAGTGCAGCTCGCGGTGGTGAATCAGCCATCCACCACGGTGGCCGGTCAGGTGATTACGCCGCCAGTCATCGTGCACGTGTACACGTCGGGCGGTCCGATTATCGCGACGGGGTTCAACGGGCCCGTGAGCATTGATCTCAATCTGAATCCCGGCGGTTCGACGCTGAGTGGCACGTTGACTGTCAACGCGGTCAA
>JAYTDH010000222.1:0-2628 GCA_043736095.1 Gemmatimonas sp. | reverse complement strand
GGCGTGTGCTCACGCGCCGTCGCCACAAGCGCGGCACGCTCCTGCTCCGAGAGGAGCGCTGCCTCGCCGGTGGAGCCCGCGACCACCACGCCGCTCAGTCCCTCGGCGATATGCGCGCGGACGTTGCGCGCGAATCCCTCGAGATCGAGATCCTCGCTGCCGGCGTGGAACGGCGTGACTACGGGCGCGAAGATCCCGGAGAGTTGCATGTGCAGTTGGTGCTCGGCTTACGAGTTGAGGCTGAACTTCAGCTGGAGATCCGAGGGACGGGTCGCCGCCGCGAGTGCGACCTTGATGTCAATCATCCCCTCGCGTACGAGATCTTCGAGATGTTGATCGAAGGTCTGCATCCCGTACTGCTCGCGTCCACTCGCGATATGATCGCGGATCTCGCCGACGCGGCCTTTGTCGAGCATCAGATCGCGGATGGTCGGCGTGACAATCATGATCTCGAGCGCGGCCACGCGCCCCGCAGAATCTTTGCGCGGGAGCAACCGCTGCGAAATCACCGCATGCAGTGATTCGGCCAACCGAATGCGCACCCCGTCCTGCTCCTCTGGCGCGAACATCGCGAGGATTCGCAACACCGTGCTCTGGGCGTCGGGCGTGTGCACGGTCGAGATCAACAGATGTCCGGTTTCGGCCGCCTTCATGGCAGTGTCGATCGTCTCGGCGTCGCGCATCTCTCCGATCAGCACCACATCAGGGTCCTGGCGCAATGCGGCGCGCAGCCCCATGCGGAAACTCTCGGTATCCACACCAATCTCTCGCTGCGTGACCGAACTCTGCAGATCGCGATGCAGGAACTCGATCGGGTTCTCGAGCGTGACGATGTGCTTGTTCTGATGCTGATTGATGTGATTAAGCAGCGCCGCCATCGTTGTGCTCTTGCCAGAGCCCGTCACACCGGTGACGAGAATCATTCCCCGCTCCGCCTCGGCGATCTGCTTGAGCACCGGCGGCACCGCGAGGCGCTCGAAACTCGGCACCTCAAATGGAATCACGCGCATCACGATCATAAAGCTCGATCGCTGGCGCAGGATATTCACACGGAAGCGCCCGATGCCGGGGGCGCCCCACGAGCAGTCGTAATCGTTGATCTTGTCGATGCGGGCGCGATCATCCTCGTTGGAAATCAGCCGGAGCGCGATGCTCTTCGTTTGATCCGGCGTGAGTGCCTGCTTCGTGAGCGGCACCAACTTGCCGTCGATGCGCGCACGGAAGACGTCGCCGGCCTTGATGTGCAGGTCGGACGCGCCACGTTCCACTGCCGCTTTGATGATCTTTTCCATCAGCTCACCTCAGTATCCTGCACGCTTATCCACGAGATTCCGCATCGGCGTCCCCGTGCGATAGTGCTGCCAATTATAGAGAATCAACGCCTGCAGCCGATCCCAAAACCGTCGCGGCGAGACGCCGCTGACATGCGGCGTCCACAGGACGTTCGGAAGGTGCCACAGCGGGCTCTCTGCCGCCAGCGGTTCTTTCGCGAAAACGTCGAGTACCGCGCCACGAATCCGCCCCGACCTGAGCGCCTGAATCAGCGCGTCCTCATCGACCAGCGCTCCACGGGCGACATTCACAAGGATCGATCCCGGATGCATCAGCGCAAGTCGGTCGGCGTTGAGGCATTGGCGGGTCTCCTCAGTCAGCGGCGTCGCGAGCACCACCACATCAGCCAGCGGGAGCAGACCATCAATCTCACCGAATCCGTGGATCTCCGCGAATCCAGCCGGCGTGCCCAGTCCTGGCCGCCGGCGCACGCCGAGCACGCGTGCGCCGAGCGCCGTGAATCGCGTCGCGATCTCGCTGCCGATCCCTCCCGCACCAATCACCAGCACCGTGAGCTCGTCGATCTCTCGCACGCCGGCGCTCGGGCGCGCGAATGGGCTCTGATCGAAATCCTTAGCCTTGCGGAGTGCAGCGGCGAGATCAAACGCGCGGATGAAGTGCAACACGCCCGCCAAGGTGTGCTCGGCGATTGTCGGGCCGTAAATGCCCGCCGCATTGGTGAGCTGGACGTCGCGCTCGCGCATCTCATCGAACAACAACGAGGCGACGCCCGCCGTCCCCGTGTGCACCCACTTGAGCTTGGGCCCCGCGAGGAAAAGCGCTCGCGGCATTCCGAAGCCCACGTACACCTCCGCGTCGGGAATCACGCTGAGCGCTTCGGGACTCGGTGCTTGTGCGCCATCACCAAACGAGTCCGTGGTCGTCGCGACGATGTGCACCCGCCAGTCGCTCGGCGTTGCATCGGTAATCGCCTGCGCGACCCGCTCCGGAATCACGAACGCCTCCGCGGTCGAGCGGAGATCCACCACCATCAGCCGACGCGCGTCGAACACTAATCGTCCTTGGCAGGATCGGCGGTGCGACGGCCGCCAAGTCGCGTCTCGGTACTCTCGGCGCGACGACCGCTAGCGGCTGCGCCGGCGTCCACCGCACGTCGGCTCGCGGATCCCGCCCCCGCATCCTCCGAGCGGCGACCGCCCGCGCCCGGCTCCTCTTGGTCGGCGAATCGGCTCTGGGAGCGCGCGCCCCACTCTGCCGGCGGGATGCCGTCCTGCGCATCGCCCACCACGCGTGCGTGCGGAATGAAACGCCCCTCAAACCACCCGAGTCCGCGCA
>JAYTDH010000221.1:0-6257 GCA_043736095.1 Gemmatimonas sp. | reverse complement strand
CGAATCGGCTGGCAATGCCCACGGCCGCATCGTGATGGCAAGCGAATACTTGACCGTCGTGTTTGCAAACTTCGGCGCCGCCAATACATACACCAGCGGACCGAATGACCCAGAAATCGCAATCGCAAAGGTCGCCAGTGCGCCGAGCACGAGGATAATCGATGCGGCGCCGACGAGCACGAAGGCCGTCGCCGGAGTCCCGCTCGCACCGCCACTCAATCGCTGTCCACTGCGGATGCGCTCGAAGGCCTGATACCACGCGGGAGTCAGGCGCGTGAGTTCGGTGGCGCTGAGTACTCTACGTTTCGAGTGCTGCACCGGCGCCCGCTTTTGTTCGGCGCGGCGCACCGCCACGCGGACGAGCTGCGCACCGACCAAGAGCAGCGGCACAGTGATCAGGAATCCAGCGCCGAGTGTCGCGGTACTGGCGAGTCGCGCCCAGCTGATCAACGCGAGCAAAGCCCCAATCCCACTGAGCAGCGGAGCGAGCGCCGACGCGATGCGCTGCCGACGCAGATCATCACGCGCCTCTGCATTCAGCGCGACAAACCGATGCGTGCCGGCAATGAGGTGTCCCGTATCGCCGAGGCGATCGACGCCAACTTCGAGAACCGTCAGGCGCCCATATCCAATGCGCATGCCGCGACGCATCGCGAGCGAGAGGCGAACGCCACGCACCATCGCCCACGCAAGCATCCCAGCCGCCGCGACTCCAGTGATGAGCAGGACGAGTGAGACGCCCGATGAAAGGAAGTCCCGAATGCTTGGCCCCGCGACGAGTAGCGTCAGCGAGACGATTGCCGTGAGCGTAGCCCCCATCCACACGAACTGCCCCACGCGATCGACCGCGCCATGAATTCCCTCCAACCCCGGCGGCGGCCACTCGAGTAACGCGCCTCCGCCAGGCGCCAATCGTTGAGCCGTCTCGGCGGCTGAGGGTCGCTTCGCGGGGTCCTTCTCAAGACAGCGGCCGACGAGCGTCGACAACTCGATGTCTACGTCGTCACGAACTTCATTGAGCGGCTTTGGGACATCGCGCAGATGCGCCGCCACCAACTCGTGCGGAGTGCTGACCTCGAACGTGTGCCGCCCAGTGAGCAACTCGTAGGCGAGCAGGCCCAGCGCGTACATGTCCGTGCGGTCCGTCGCTGCTTCTTGCAACAACTGCTCAGGACTCATATACGTCGGCGTCCCGATCATCATCCCCGTCTGCGTGATGCGGTCCGACGATAGTCCCTGCGCTTGCGGCAGAATCGCGGCGATGCCAAAGTCCGCAACAAGTGCGCGCCCCGCCTCTTCATCGAAGAGGACGTTTGCGGGTTTGATGTCGCGGTGGATAATCCCCTTGGCGTGAGCCGCCGCCAATGCCGACGCCACTTCGCCGAGGACCCGACGGGCCTCGGCGACCGAGAGCGGACCCTCGGCGGTGATGCGATCGGCCATCGACAGACCCGTCACGTACGGCATCACGAAGTACGGTGTGCCGTCGGTGAGTTCACCGACGCTAAAGACGGCGAGCACGTTGGGATGCGAGAGTCCGGCAACCGCCTGTGCTTCGCGCTCGAATCGTGCGCGCGCGTCGGCGTCCGTGGCGAGCGTTGGCGAGAGGACCTTCACCGCAACTGAGCGGCGCAGCGCGGGATCGCGCGCGAGAAAGACCTCGCCCATGCCGCCCTTTCCGAGACGGCGGACGAGCAGGAGGTGCGGAGTCAGTGCGCGCTCGAGGGAGTGGAAGAGCGCGTCGGGTGCGTCGGGTGCGTCGGAATCCGGTTGGGTCATCGAGGCTCGGAATGCTCCGCGGAAAAACCGTTGTACAAGATTGGGGGTTGGCCGGCCGGCGTGCAAATGACCGCCCTCGCAATCGGCACCGCGCGCGCGAGTTGAGCTATCCCTCTTCCGCCCGCTCAATCAAATCCAGCAGTCCCACCCCTTCCCACGCACGATTGCGCTTACCCGCTGAGATCGGGAGCAGCACCCCCGCGTCTACCAAGAGATCGATCGCCTCGTAGATGCGTCCTGGGGATCGATCAATCTCGGTGCTCAGCACGGCGGCCGAGATGATGGGATAGGCGGGAAGGAGATTGATGATTTCCCAAGCCGCCGCATCTCCACGCGGGGACTTCCCCGAGCTGCGAAGTCGCTCGCGCCATTCCTCCTGAAGCATCTGCACATCGCGAAGATACTGTCGCGCCGTCCGCGCGGAGTCGATCAGTGCGGTCGCGAAGTCTTCAATCCATGCGGCGACACCCTCCCCGCGGAATGCGGTGAGTCCGGCGATGTAGCGCGCGCGCGCGCCGGCAAAGACCACGCTGATGGGCGGGATGAATCGCGGCGCGACGCCACGCCGTCGCAGGACGACATGCACGAGCGCACGCCCCGTGCGCCCGTTCCCGTCGGCGAAGGGATGAATGGTCTCGAACTGCGCATGCACGAGTGCGGCCTGCACGACAGGCGGCATCGTTTCATCGGCAATCCCATCGTACAGGTCGTCGAGGAGCCGTGGGACGTCCTCGGGCGGGGGCGGGACGAAGTCGGCACCGCACGGCGTGTAGTCGTTGCCGCCGATCCAGTTCTGCGATGCGCGCACCACTCCCGCGATGCGCCGCTGCATTCCACCCTCCAGCAGGCGCCGGTGGATCGCGAGCAACTCGGCCTCACCAAATCGCGCGCTCGCGGTGGCTTCCTCGAGCGCGAGCGTCATTGCGTTGACGTTGGCGATGACTTCTTTCGCGGTTGGCCCCGCAGATCCGCCGGTCTCGAGCTTGACCTCGGCGCGCGCGAGTTCCCGGACGCCAAGGTGCAGGCCCTCAATCTTCGATGAGGCGATCGACTCCGTGCGGAGAAGGAGTCGGGCGAGCGGGGTGAGGGCAGCACCTCCGGTGTCGTTCAGGTCGCGCAGCTCTCGCTCGGCCTCCGCGACGAGTCCCGCGAGCTGCGCGCTGAGTGCCACGCGGGACGTCGCGAGCGGCTCCGGAGTGAACGTCTCGTATCGGCACGCGGCGCGGTGCCGCACCGGTGCATTCCGTGTGGGGTCGCTCGGCCAGATCCTTGGTGAGCTCTGTCCTGGCATCTGTGCGCTGGGGGTCGGAGGATGGGAAACTTGAACAAGATGCCATCATAATGATGTTTAGTCAATAAACAGGAATAACAAATACATATATTCCTGTTTTTAGTGTCCAATCCACACGGCTTGGTGGCTACCGGCACCGTCAGACCCCCTCCCCACATTCCCAGTACGCCCCCATCCCGGGGCCCTTCTATATAGGAGCGCTCTCCAAGCCGAAGCCGCTCGTCTCCTCAGCGACCTATTCGTCGATCTGGGCGGACAGGCCCGCCTCTCAGCTCAACCCGATGACGGCACCGAAGCAGGTGCCCTGCAGTGCCTTGGCGCCCTCGCCGCACCGAACGCCCGCCTCATCGCCCCGCGGCTCGGCGCCGCCGCAAGAGAACGATTGCGCGCGCAAGGAATCAATCACGCCGACTTCAGTGGCGTCGTGTATCTACGCCTCCCTGGGATTCGCGTCGATCGTGAACGGAGTGATCGCCCACGCCCGCGCAGCTGGAGCCCGGACGAACGGGAGATCAATCCATTCGCAAAGAAGGCGTCACGCATCCTGCGCACGCTGCTGGAGAATCCGCAGGCCAGCGTGCGAATCTCGGAGCTCGCAACGAGCAACGGAGTCGGGTGGGCTGGGCCTCAGGTGTCGCGGACTCACTCGTCAGGCGCGGATACACAACGCACGGTTCACTCGGCGTGCAACTGCACGATCCAGTTGCTGCCCTCGCTGAGGGACGAAAGCATACAGTTGGCGTCGCAATGCCGTGTACACGTACGTGGTACCGCTCGATCGTGAATCACTGCTCGAGCGAATTCGCAGTCTGTGCGAAGCGCACTCGGTGCCGTGGGCGCTCACTCTCCTCTCCGGTGCTGAGCGTCGCGTCGGCTATGTGCGCCCCGCTGGCCCGACGCACCTCTACTTCAACCCCTCACGCGAACAGGAGCGCGCCGTGATTCTTGAACAGCTCTACGCAGAACCATCGCCACGCGAAGGGAATCTTGCGCTCCTTGAGCCCTATTATTGGCTCGGGGCCTACATCAATGCGCACGAGGTGAACGGCGCCCCGGTGGTGTCTGACTTGCAGCTCTTTCTGGATCTTGTCACTTCCCGCTCAGGGGGATTGAGGCGGCGGAGATGCTGTTGCGGCAGCGGCTGGCTGCGCAGTTGGGGCTTGCTGGGGCTGGGGTGAATCGGTTGCTGGATGCGGTGGGATGAGTGGGCCGGAAGACGACCATTTAACTATATGTACTAACTTGCTAAAACGGCAAGTTGGTGCATATACTTAATAATGAACTCCTTGAGCCACCAACTCACCCCCCGCGAGGCAAGGGAAGCGTTCCATGTCATTCTCTTGGATGAGCTTGGCACGCGGCTTGAGCACGACCTCTGGACGGTCAAGGGAGGGGTAAACCTCAGGGTTTTCTTTGACAGCGTGCGATACTCCGAGGACATCGATCTCGATGTACTGCCGATCAAGCGGCAGGCGGTCCGAAACCAACTTCGGCAGATCCTGAAGTCCGAGCAGCTGATGCGCCGGCTCCGATCGATTGGGATACAGGATCTACGGCGTGGCGAGAAGGAAATCTCCAAGGATACGGAGACGACCCTTCGCTTTAACCGCCAAGTGGTCGTAGGCGGGGTCCCACACTCGACGACTGTCGAAATCTCGTTACGAGATGCGGACTCACGGGACGAGAGAGAAGTCGCCCCCGTCCATTCACGGTTCTCTGACAACTATCTCGGAAAGGGAAGGACGGTCGTCGCGACGCACTACACGCACCGGTCTGCTCTCGCGCAGAAGCTCAGTGCTCTTGCAAATCGCACCGCGGTGCAGGCGCGTGATGTCTTCGACATCTGCTGGTTGCTGCGAACCCCACTCAGCGCCGCCGATATGGCGCATGTAGCCGTTCGCGTCGGCGAGGAGACGCTGGTGAGGGCCGGTCAGCGAGCCGCCGAGATTCGGTATGAGGAGTACCGGGACAACGTTCTTGAATACTTGGATCCGTCCGATGCCACTCCCTACACTGGAATGGATGCGTGGCTAGCGCAGCAACTGCAGGTGGTCGACTTGGTCGCTGATCTGCGCCAGGCACTCGTCGCCGCTGATTCCGAGTTCGATGCGGGAAAGGACGCGGAACCATGAGAAAATCAGTCCACGCGGTACTCACCGAAATCATTCCGCAGGCCCCGGTCTTCACCACGGCCGCCACCGCCACCGCCGCAGGAGTCTCGCGAGACGTTGCAAGCCGCGACCTCGGCCTGGCCGCGGCCTCTGGACTTATAGTCCGAATCAAGTCGGGAGTCTGGGCGATGCCGTCGCACCCGGATTTCTCGCCCTACCTCGCCGTTCCATTCCTCGTGGGAGGAGAGCAATACTCCGATTCAGCGTACATCTCGCTGCTCAGCGCGCTCGCGTTGCGCGGCATGATTCAGCAGATGCCAGGAAGCATTCATGTGATGGTGCCGGTGCAGCGGCGTCCTTTAAGCACCCCTGTGGCGCGCTATGAATTCCACCGCATAGACCGAGCCCTGTTCGGTGGATTCACCGACTTTGGCTCGCGTGTGACCTTCCCCCTCGCATCACCGGCGAAGGCACTCTTCGACACCCTGCTGGTGTCGGCCTCGCGCGGCAAACGCTTCTCGCATCTACCGGAGCTTCACTTTCCGCGGGACTTCAGCGTACGCGAGATGGATCAGTGGATCGCGAGGATTCGGAGCGTGAGACTGCGGGGAGCGGTGGCGGCGCGATTGGGGGCTATCTACAACTAAATCACACCCCAGCAAACCGCCCCTGCGTCTCTCGCACCGCCAGCACCAGCTTGTCGACATCCTGCAACGTGTTGTAAACCCAGAAGCTCGCCCGCGTAGTCGCATGCACCCCAAGCTTCCGCATCAACGGCTGCGCACAGTGGTGTCCGGCACGCACACACACCCCAGCAGCATCCAGCGAAGTCGCCACATCATGCGGATGCACATCAGCGATTGAGAAGGAGACGACCCCAGAGCGCCCCTCAGCCGTCGGCGTCCCATGCACCGTCACGCCCTCAAGTTCCGACAGCGCGCGCATCGCCGCGGTGGTGAGCAGAATCTCATGCTCCCGCACGGATCCCATTCCGAGCCCGCTCAGGTAATCGCAAGCGGCAGCAAGCCCAACCGCCCCCTCAACATTCGGCGTCCCCGCCTCAAACCGATGCGGCA
>JAYTDH010000220.1:0-1525 GCA_043736095.1 Gemmatimonas sp. | reverse complement strand
CCCGGGCCGCCCCCCTCCCCCCCCCCCCCCGCGACCGAGTCTGGATATCCGAGTTCGGGGGCGGCTTGCAGTACGAGCGCCACTGGCCAAGTCCACTTGGCGGCCGCAGTCATATACGATGCGTCCGCCTCGATGGCGTCCTTGAATGCCTCCGCCCATTCAGAGGAGAAGGGGCGGTGTCCCGTCACTTCACTGCCCAGATCTCAACGCGATCGTTCTGGAAGAGCGGCACCGCGACAAGTCCACGCGCCGCATCGTAGCCGAGATCGGCGGGAGCAGGGAGTCCCTTACGGAGCGTTGTGGTCGTGCCATTCGCGAAGATGTTGAGCGACGAATCGGCCCAGCTCGAGTAGAGCGCGCGACCATCGGCGAGCACGAGGATGCCGTCGCCGTCGCCCGGACCAGAGCCAAGGACTTCGACGCTGTCCGCCGTCGGCGTCCACGAGAAGACGTTGGGTGAATTGAAGCCGACAATCAGCCAAGCGCCCCGCGCGGAATCCCACGCGAGGCCGTTCGCCGCACTCTGTGCCGGAAGGACGACCGCTTCGCTCGCGACGCCGGCGACGAGCTTGAAGATGCGGCTCTTACTCGGGTGCAACACGGCGCCAGTGGAATCGAATGAGATGCCGCTGTCCGTGATGTAGACGGTGCCGTCGGTACCAACGGCAACATCGTTGAGGAAGGTCGCGCCCTGCGCGGTCATCTCAACCGTTGCGATCTGCGTGCCGGTGGTCACGTCAAAGCTGCGCACGGCGTCGATGTCGGCAACGTAGAGTGTGTCACCCACGAGAGCCATGCCCTTGGGCGCGTTGAGCGTGATGTCCGCGTCCCCGCCATTGATGAAGGGCACAGAATCCATCGCCACGCCGATCGAGTCGAGGCGAACGATGAACCCGTTGTCGTCCTTGCCGAGGGGTGAGCCATTGATGTTGGTGACGTACCAGACGTTGCGGGTCGCATCCCAGAGGACCGATTCCGGCGTCTTGAGGCCGGTGGAGACTACGGCCATAGGCGCATCAACGACAGCTTCGGGGGTCTTCTCGCCGCAGGCGGCGAGCAGTGCGAGCGGTAGTGCGAGCGGTAGTGCGAGCGGCAGCGCGAACGCGAGAGCAGTGCGGCGCGTAACGAGGGGCAGGTGGGTCATGGCGAGGGGTCCAGTGAGGGTACGGAGAGAATCTACGCCCTTGCGCGTCCTCCCGGTCTAGGTGAACATCGCGGTCTGCACTTGAGTTTCCATCTTTTCGGAGGTCGTTCGCGTGTCCGTCCGGTCCAGTCTGCTACGTCTCTCGGTTCCCGTTGCGGCCTCGTTCGCCGTTGCCTTGCTCGCCGTCGCCCTCCTGGTGGTCCCTGCCGCGCTCAGCGCGCAGGTAGACACCAGTGCCCTTCGCGCCCTGCGCTGGCGAGAACTCGGCCCAGCGCGTGGCGGGCGATCCGTCGCCGTCGCGGGGTCGACGTCGCGTCCACTGGAGTACTGGATGGGAACCACCGGCGGTGGCGTCTGGAAGACGACCGATGGTGGCATGAA
>JAYTDH010000219.1:0-4138 GCA_043736095.1 Gemmatimonas sp. | reverse complement strand
CGACGCTGTCGAGTGCGCTGCGGTTCGAGTTAGGGTTGCTGTAGGTACAGCCCGGGTACATGGGTAACACTTCTGTCCGGCAACATGGGTGACACTTTTCGAGTCACTCCTTGATGATGTAGTTCCGTTCGTCCAACGTCGCAATGAGCGTCGTGCCGAAGTAGATCCACCACACGCCATCATCGACCTCGTCCATCCCGACCCGCTCCCCGGTCAGCGCGTTCGCGAGATAGAGGACGCGATTCGCGAAGCGGAAGGTGCCGCCCGTCGTGATCAGCTTCACCGTGTAGTGCCCGGGATACTCAGGTATCGGCACCGTCGTCGGATAGGCGCGCGGTGAGCTGGTGTATTGCGACGCCGGGGTCTCCATGCCCAGCGCCTCGTGTGGACGCTCGTCGTTGTACTCCGCGCGGAAGATGTTGAACTGCCGCTGCTGCGCCGTCATCGTCGCGCGCGCGGGCCGAATCGCGCGGCGTTTGAGCGTGCGATGCATCCGCTCGTGCGCGCCGTTCTCGCTCGGCGTGGCCGGTGTGATGCGGTGATGCTGAATGCCGAGCCGCATCCACCACACGCTCAGCTTCGAGAGGCCGTGGATGCTCGTCGTCGCGAACGGCGGCCCATTGTCGGTGCGGATGGCGCGCGGGAGGCCGTACGCTCGAAAGGCCGCTTCGAACACCGGCCACGCGGTGACGGTTTTGGTCGAGTAGCGGCCGTGGCAGTCAAGCAGGAAGCGCGCGTGCAGATCGGCGATCGTCAGCGGATAGCAGTAGATGCCATCGCCCGTGCGGAACTCGCCCTTGAAGTCCGCGGTCCACACATCGTTCGGCGCCTCGGTGTGAATCGCGGGGGCGCCGGGATGCGTCGGGCGGGGGCGCCGACGCCGCGGCCGTCGGGCGAGCCCTTCGCGCGAGAAGAGATCGGCCACCGTGCTCGCGGCGGGCCAGTCGTCGCGCGCGGGATGCCGGTTCTGCAACACCTTCAGAATCTTCCGCGCGCCCCAGTCATCGTGCTTGAGGCGAAACGCGCAGAGCAGCGACGCCATCTCGTCCGTGATCTTGTGCGGACAGTGGTGTGGGGCCCGGCTGCGGTCCGCCAGCCCGCGCCGCCCTTCCTCGGCGTCACGCGCGATCCACTTGTAGCCGGTCTTGCGGCTGATCTGTCGGTGCGCGCAGAGCTCGGTCATCGAGAGCCGGCCGAGCCGGACGTCCTCGAGAAACTGCATGCGTTGGTCCATGGGGTTCGTCTCCAACCAGGGCATCGGCCCGCCTCGCGGAAAGAGGGGTATCGATGCAGTTTAGAAGGAGTGTTACCCATGTTGCCGGACACTTTTGTTACCTATGTCCCCGACTGCACAGAAAAGCAAGTCGTTGTGAACCGAGGTTTGGCTGAGGCGATTTCGGTGCGCGGCGCCAGCCGCCGGACATCGGCATATTCTGGCTACGGCGCCCCCTGGAGGATCACTGACCCGCCGCATCTCGCTCGCCCTGTTCGCGTGTGCCCTCATGACGATCGCGTGCATTCCGACGCCCGCGCACGCGCATCCGGGATCGGGGTTCGTCGTGGACCGGGCAGGCACCGTCTACTTCGTCGTGCTGGGCACCAATCGGATCATGCGCGTCACACGGGACGGCGCGAGTTCGGTGTTGGTGGACGACGAGCGACTCCGGTTGCCCCATCATCTCGTTCTGGATGCAGCCGGTGCGCTCTACTCGGCATCCGACTTCGACGGTAGGGTCTGGCGCGTCGGCAGTGACGGCTCCCTGCACCTGCGCTTCGACTCGAACCTCCTCCCCCGCTCCGCGCCGGGAGTCCCCGTCTTTGCCGTGGGACTCTGGGGCGACCCCTTCACAATCGACGCTTCCGGGAACATCTACGCCCTGGGTCCGGGGGATCGGTCGACGATCGTCCGCATCACCCCTGAGGCCCACGTGACTCCGGTGGCCGCTGGCACGCGGTTCGGCGACCTTCACTTCAGTAGCATGGCGTGGAGTCCCGCGGGCGATCTCTACGTCTCGGACGGGACGCGCATCTGGCGGATCAGCGGGGATAGCGCGGCCGTGGTCGACCCGCGCGGGGGCACGCTGCGGAGAGCGACTGGGATTGCCGTGGACGCCGCGGGTCACATCTATGTCGCGGACTACGCCGCAGGGCAGGTCGTGCGGCTCGCGCCTGACGGAACGATCGATACGCCCGCGACGCTCGCGCAAATGCGCGTCCGGAACCCGATCGGGGTCGCGCTGCTCGGGGATGAGCTCTACATCCTGGACGCGCCGTCGCGCGCGGTTGTTGTCTGGCGCGTACAAGGCGGGAAGGTCGAGCGACTCTTCTCGCTGCGCGATTCGTCCGCGTATTCCGTCGCCGTACTCCTGCTCCTGTTGCCCGGCCTCATGGTCCTGCAGACCTGGCGGCGCCGTCCCGCGGGCTGGGGCGACTGGATCTTCTGGTTGGTGCCATCCTCCGCGCTGGTCGGCGGGCTCTACTGGATTCCAGCAGAGGTGTTCATCGTCGGTTCGATCCGGCACCTGCTTGCGCTTCTACTCGTGGTCGGCGCCTGGCGGTCCAGTCAGCGCCTCCCGAGGCGCTCCGAGCTTTCCTCCTCCATCGACCCGAACTAGGTTGACTCCAGCCGTCGCGCCGACCGCCATCCAGCATCAGGCATATGAATGCCTCGCTTCCGTCGCACGCTGCTCACTGCCGCACTCCTCGCGCCCGCGCTCGTCCACGTGTCGCGCGGTGTAGAATCAACCGTGAAGTGCAACAATGAGCGTTACCGGGCATAGACCTCCTCCGGAGTTCTGAAGCCGAGTCGCTTGCGCGGTCGGCGATTGAGTTTGTCTGCGATGCGTTGGCAGTCACGCTGCGTCAGGTGTTCCATCGAGACCCCCTTCTTCAGGAACTGCCGGACGAGGCCGTTCACGTTCTCATTGCTCCCGCGCTCGCAGGCGTGATGCGGCGTCGCGAAGTAGCACACGGTGTCGACCATCGCCTCGAGTTGTTTGTAGCCGTGGAACTCCGTGCCGTTATCCAGCGTGAGCGTGCGGACGGGATGGGGTTGCGCGGCGATGCGCTGCGTGAGGCGTGCGGTCGTTTCCGCCGCGCCACAGCGATCGAGTTGGCCGATGACGAGGAAGCCCGACTTCCGCTCGACCATCGTCACGATGCACGCGTTGTGCTGCGTACTCCCGTGCACCGTGTCGCCCTCCCAGTGCCCGAGGCGCGTGCGCCGCTCCGCTTCCATCGGTCGCGTCGAGATATGCCGCTTGCCCGCGAGCCGCCCGCGACTGTCGTACGTGCCGTAGCGTTTGCGCAGGTTCTTCGTGATGATGCGCAGATGCGTGTACAGCGTGCCCCCATGCGTCTTGTCCGCCCAGACGTGGCGATAGATCGTCTCGTGGCTGATGGCGAGAATCGCGAAGCGCGCGCACCAGCCCTCAATCTGCTCAGGGCTCCAGTGCTCGCGTAACAGATCGTCAACGAACGCCCACTCCTCGTGCGAGAAGTGGGTGCCGCGCCGCGCCATCCGGCGCCGCTGGTTCGTGTAGCGCTCGGCCTTCAGCGGGAAGTAGCTCACGCGGTTCTCGCGCCAGATGTTGCGACGGATCTCGCGCGTGATGGTACTGCGGGCGCGCTGAAGCGCGCGCGCAATCGCCGCCGGCTTGAATCTCTGCTTCCGCAGGGCCCAAATCGCGTACCTTTCCTGCAGGGTGATCTGGGTGTAGGTCATGGCGTCCTTTCTCTTGGAGGAGAACTGAAGCCTAGCCTGCCCCAGATCACCCGACCCGCTTGTGGGCGTGGGCGATGTGTTGCACTTACTATATGAATGCAAGGTCTGACGGACCCGGCCCAGCTCACGCTGCAACTCGGACTGCTCTGACCGAAGGGCGCGCGGCAGCCCGCGCTACGGAGCGAGGTAGAGCGCTTCCAAAAGAGTCTTCACGCCCGTGAAGCTGAATCCGGGCCCGCGGTTCTTCACCGGCGTCGAGAGCGTCGGGTCGCTCGACTCTCCATTCTCGTACAGCGTCCAGCGCCAGAGCGCGCCCCCCTCGACACCGCGCGCGCGCATTCGCGTGACGAGCGACTGCAGCGCCTGCTCGGTGGTCCACCCGGGGGAGACCGGGTTCAAGTTCCCCATCTCGAC
>JAYTDH010000218.1:0-2498 GCA_043736095.1 Gemmatimonas sp. | reverse complement strand
CACTCTCCGCAACCGCCGTCAGATTCCCCAGTTGTGTGAGCATCGCGGCACAAACGTGTCCACGAGGCGCTGTGCGGCGCTAGTCTGATAATTCGGAACTGAGATCACACCGGCGATCAGGGCCGCGATAAGCGCCGCGCGAGATCGGCCGCGATCCCCATCGCGAAGCCGCGCCGCACGAGAAACCCATAGAGCCGTCGCTGAATCACTTCCGGCGCAAGATTTTTCATGCCGCGCACGCGCCGTTCCGCCACGGCCGCCGCCGCGGACTGTTCGTCACCACCCCCCTCGTCCGCTGCGAGTTCGCTCAACACCGCGTCCACGATTGTGCGCGCCACGCCTTTGCGTCCCAACTCGGCGGCCACGCGGCGCGGGCCAAAGCCGCGCGCGACGCCGAGCCGCGAACGTGCGAACCCTCGAGCAAAGGTGTGATCGTCGAGGAGGCCGAGCGCGGTGAGGCGATCCAGTGCGGGTTCAATCTCCGCCGGTGTGAACTCTTTCTCTTTCAGCCAGCGCGCGAGGTCGGCGCGGGAGCGCGCGCGACTGGCGAGCGTGGCGAGTGCTTTGTCGAAGCAGGCGGAGAGCCGCGCTCCGTGCGCGATGCGGGCCCGCACGGAGACGTCTATCGTGCGCCCGACGGCGAGGGAGAGTTCGGCGATGAGCTCAATGGAGATTGCGCCTACCGCGACGCCATCGACCTCGACGACATAGCGCCCCTTTCGGCGCGGATGCTCGCGGAGGGCGGTGATGCGCACGGGCGCCGCATCCGGCGCGATATCGGGCGCCGCATCCGGCGAAGCATCCGGTGCCGTATCGGCCTCCGTATCGGCCTCGGTCAGCGGTTCCATCGCACCCTGCGTATTTGCACGCGACTAAGTTGAGTGGTCCCCCCGAGCGGCCCCGCGCGGCGCGGGTCCCGTCCTGTCAGGAGAGCATCAGTTTGACGTTGAGTCCGCCCCGCGGCATTGCCGCGCTCGCGAGTGTTCTTGTCCGGTCCATCGCGTTCAACTTCGCCGCGCCTTTGCTCTCCGCATCGGTGCTTTTGACGTATCCCGGAGAGCTCTCCGCCCAGGAACGCCCCGATCCCTCGTCGAGCGGATCTGGCGCGCGCGCGGCCGGCATGAGCAATGCCGTGACCGCTGTCGTGAATGACGTCTTCAGCATCGGGTGGAATCCCGCCGGACTCGCCCAGCTCGCGCGGCCCGAGTTCGGCATCTCCGGACACACCGCCATCCTGGCGACCAGTGCCAGCGGCACGACGAACGATCCGAGGCCGACCGGCTTCCCTCGCTACGGTGCAACCGGCGAGTTCTTCGGCGCCTCCGACCCGCTTGAGTTCGTGGGTGCGGCCGTGCCGTTCAAGATTGGCAAGCTCACCCTCGCCGCTGGGGTCGCCTACCGCCGGTTCGCCGGAGAACAGCGTGCGGGATCGTTCAATCAGCGTCGTCGCGTTAATAACGGCCGGTACTTCAGCACGACGGTTTACACCACCGAGGGCACGGTGCGCGCCATCTCGCCGACGCTCGCCGTGGGCATCAACGAGCGCGTGCAGGTCGGCCTCACCGCCAACCTGCTCTCGGGCAGCTCGGAGTACCGCGTGAAGGGTCCGCTCACCTTTCGCTCCGGTCTCGAGGAACGCGACTACTCGGGCCTTGCGCTCGAGTTGGGCACGATGGTCCGCCTCTTGAGCGGCATGCGCCTGGGCCTCAGCGCCACCCTGCCGCACGATGTCTCGTTCATTCTCGCCACCGACTCTACCGCCGTCGCGGCGACCCGTGCGGCGCCCCTGCAGCTCGCGGCGGGTGTCTCCAGGCGCCTGAATCCGAAGACGGTCCTCTCCGTGGATGTCCGGAGCGCCCCCTGGTCCGCCGATGCGCTCACCGAAGACGCGACCGGCAACACAATCCCCACCAACGTCGGCGTCCGTTCCGCGGCCTCGCTCCACGTCGGCTGGGAGCGCGACGTCAGCGGCGAAGACCGGCTCGGCGTCATGCATCGCGGCACCTTTCGACTCGGCGGCTTCGCCCGCACGACAACGTCGGTTGATCTGTACGACAAGCAGATCTCCGCATTCGGTGGCTCACTGGGGAAGTCGTGGGAGCTGAAAAAGGGGATGTTCGAAATGGGGTTGTTGTTCTCGCGGAGCACGAAGTGGACGCGCTCGGAGGATCTGCTCACGACCGTTTCGATTGCGAACAACGATTACGTGCTGACGGCTGGGTTTCGTCGGCTCTTCTGACTTTTTTCGTGCGCGGTCGGTCGGGGGCGTCCGCCCGGCTTCGGGGCCTACTCCTTAAACGCTGCGAGCCTCCGGCCTTTGGCCGGAGTCTCTTGCTACGGAGTGGGCCCCTTCGCTCGGGGGGACGCCCCCTCCCTCCCTGCTACAAATCGCCGCGGGCTCGCCGTACGTGCCCTGCCCTAGCACGGCTCCTTGCTCGCCCCGCTCACGCTCCTCGCGGATCCCGCCGTTCCGCGAGCTGACCGACCGCCTCTTGGCG
>JAYTDH010000217.1:0-9240 GCA_043736095.1 Gemmatimonas sp. | reverse complement strand
CGCCGAGTCACGGCGCAGCAACGGCCCCGAGCGTTCGCCCGGGGCCGTTGCGCGTTCAGTACGCCCAACCTACGACTAGTTGCCTTCGGCCTGACACTGGTCGATGATCTCGCGCTTGAACTTCCGTGGGTCATCGAGCATCGGCCAGAACTCGTCGAGATACTTCTTCGCGTCGGCGAGTCGCCGTGCGTCCTGCCCGGCGAGTGGCGTCGTCCAGATCGAATCGAGTGCAGCGCGCTGCGACTTGAAGAGCGCTATCACTGGCGCCCACTGTGCGGCCGTGCGGCACGGGCCACGGTGGAGGCGCTGGCGCGTTGATGTGAGCCCGAGCATCGCATTGGGGCGCGAGTAGCGCGTGTTAATCACGCCAGACCAGTCGAAGTCGTACGCGACTGGTCGATACTCGAAGTCCCCGTGCTTGGTCATCACGATGTTGTGGAGCCCCGCCACGGACCAATCCGTGTTGGCGACCCAATACTCGAACAGCGAGATACGCTCAACCACACCAGGGGGGATGAACTCCCACGTCACGCCGGTACGCTCGGTGAACTCGAGCCCGTTGTTCTGCGCCATCTCCTCGCCGACTTCAAGAAAGAAGGCCTGCACCGTGATCGGCCGCTGACGTCCAGCCGAATCCACGTACGTCACGTTCACCAATCGGGTGCGATGGTGAACCGAGTCGATCAGCTCGTACGTCTTATAGATCTGATACTCAAGGAAGATGTACTGCTGGAAATCCTCGAGTCCTGGGCGGCACGGGGTGACGAGCTTGAGGCGCGGGTTCCCTTGCAGTGGCGTGCCATCACGCGCTTCGCGCTCGGAACGCAGATAGATCGGCGGGAACGAACAGTTCGCGGACTGGCGTCGAAAGTGGCCGCGGGCGCGTAGCTCTACCGGTGTCGCATGCTCGACGCCGGCGGAGTCCTTCCACTTCATCTCCGTGCCAAACCATGCGAGTTCGAGCGAGTCACGCTCGCGTGTCAGGTCGCGAAGGTTCGTCGTGAGCGTGATCTCAAGGGGGACCTTCGAGCTGAACGTCCCCTGGGCACTCGCGGGAACGGCGCCGAGGGTCATCGTGACGAGCAGGACGAGCAGTCGTCGGATCATCGCAACTCCACGCCGCGCAGCGGCGAATCGGGGAAACTACTGAGGTCGTCTGTGACCACGCCTGCCGTGACGGTGTCGGCCATCGTTACTCCGTACTCCAACACACGAATGTCGTTCTCCTTCACCGTACCGTAATACTTCCACTCTTTAAACAGCGAGTCGAACATGGGCTCGCAGAGCTCGCGTGCCCGATCCACGTCCGACGTCTTGATGCGGAGCATCCGCTCGAACGACGGGCGCGGCGCCTCGGATTCCTCCTCGTCGGCGAGGTCGGGATCGTTGCGCTTCATCCGGCGCCACGCGCGGTCGGATAATGCTTCGAGCTGCTCGGGTGACATCTGTTTGAGTACTTCATCGTCGATCTTCGCGAGGAACATGCCCGTGCGGTTGTGCTCCTCTAACGCCTTCTCAAGTTTGCGCTCGGCGGTACGACCTTCCAGCGCCACGGGCTTCCCGAAGTCCGTGTACCAAAGGAACAGCATGAGCAAGTTGAAGCTGATCGAAATCACGAACGACACAGACGGGGCGACCGCCGCCGCCATGCCGATAGCAATCACGACGAAGATTCCGGCGGCGTCCTTGCTGTCATCAAGCGACGTGCGGAACCGCACCGCTGCGACAATGCCACCGAGCGAGAAGGCGAGCGCGAGCGAGTACTTCACCATCACCACAATCCCGGCAGCAACCACCGGCAGAATCAAGTAGGTCTGCACGACGGACTGCTGGAAGCCTTTCTTGCGACGCGTCAGCGTGTAAATCCACGTGACTGGAAGCGCCGTGGAGAAGGCCGTCAGCATCGCGATGATTGTGGCGAGTGCGGTTGGCGCGGTTGGTGTGTTCGATGCCGCACTCGCCGCCGGCGAACTCCCAGCCACAATCGAGTTAATGGAGTCACCGCCGAGGGCGCCCGAGCTCGACGGCGCATACGACTGCAGAGCCCAAGCAATGGCGCCGCAGATCACATACCACAGGAAGGTCCGAAGGACCAAGTTCCGCCAGAGCGGGGAATTCGAGAGCGCAGACATTGCAGGGGGTGGGAGGTTCTGCGGGAGAAAGTGCCGCAGATTCGGGCTGAGGGCAACTGCGCGCGCGTATCTGTTGGGGTATTTTTCCGGACCCCCTCACCCGGATTGCGATGCTCGCCTCCCGTCTGCCGCTCCTCGCTGTGCTGCTCGCGTCCCTCGCCGCTCCGGCGTGTGCGCAGGGCAGTCGCCGGAGTGCCCCGGCCCCCGCGCCCATCCCCGCCATCCTGGCGGTCCCCGCGGTCCCCGCTGTCCCCGCTGTCCCCGCTGTCCCCGCGGTCCCCGCAGAGCTGAGGCCGAAGCTGATTCTCTTCCTGACCGTCGATCAGCTGCGACCGGACTATCTCCAGCGGTGGGACGCGCAGTTCACCGGGGGCTTTAGAATGCTCCTCGATCAGGGGGTCTTTTTCACCGAGGCCGTACAGGACCACGCCATCACCGAGACGGCGCCAGGGCACGCGTCCACGCTCTCCGGCCGCTTTCCGTACAGCACTGGCATTGCCAGCAACTCTGTGGGCGTGAATACCTTGGACGCCCCGCTGGTCGCCTCCGAGGGCATCGGGGCATCGCCCTTCCGGTTCCGCGGCACGACACTAGCTGACTGGATGAGCGCGGCGGACCCAGCCACGAGAATCCTCTCGGTCTCGCGGAAAGATCGCGGTGCGATTCTTCCTATCGGACGGGGGAAGTACCCCGTGTTCTGGTACGCGCAGCAGAGCGGATTCTTCACGACGAGCACGTGGTACGCCGATTCTCTCCCGACCTGGGTGCAGGTGTTCAACGCCGAAGATCACGCGGTGACGCGCTACGCCGGTGCGACCTGGGAGCTGCTGCTCGCTGCCGCCGCGTATCCCGAGCCGGATTCGGTCGAGGCCGAGAGTGCAGGGCAGGATTTCTTGATGCCGCACTTTATGCCGCAAGACCCCGATCTTGCGCGGAGCATGGTAATCGGGCAGCCCTGGATGGACGAGATGACCCTCGATTTCGCGTGGCGTGGTGTGCGCGCCATGGACCTCGGCGCTGGGCCGCAGACGGATCTGCTGGCGGTCTCGCTCTCCACAACGGACGCGGTTGGTCATCGCTTTGGGCCCGATTCGCGTGAGCTACACGATCAGGTCCTGCGCTTAGATCGGGAACTCGGGGTCTTTCTCGATTCGCTCTTCGCGCTCCGCGGCCGAGAGAACGTGGTGATTGTACTCACGTCCGATCATGGCGTCGCGCCAATCCCCGAAGTCCGTTCGTCCTGGGGCAACAACGCCAACGCACGACGTGTGCGCGAAGCGGCGTTCCTGCCAATCTTCAACGAGATCGCGCCGATGATCATTCGGGCGGGGATTCCGATGGAAGCCTTCAGCTTCGATTTTCCTGCGGTGGAAGTCGATCGAACTCGGGCAGTGGGCAAGGAGCGCGAACTCGTGCGGATCGCGCGCGCCTTTGCGCTATCGGCGCGCCGAATCCCCGGCGTGCTGCGCGTCGATGTCATCGACGACCTCGCCCGCGCGGACACGACTCGGGACGACATCGCGCGTCGCTGGCTCCACATGTTCCGCCCTGGCGGCAACGCAATCCTCGGCATCACGTTGAAGCCGTTCAGCACGATCGGCTCGGCAATCTCGACGCACGGGACGCCGCACGACTACGACGCGCATGTGCCGGTGCTCTTCTGGGGCCGACCCTTCGTGCACGCGCAAGATGCGAGCAAGGCGCGCGTGGTCGACATCGCGCCGACATTGGCGCACCTGCTCGGTATTCCTCCGCTGGAACGTCTCGATGGCGTCGTCCTTGGTCGAGCGTTCGTACCCGCGCCCCACTAGGTTTCTGAGATGCATGATTCCATCTATTTCGTCGATCACCATCTCGCTACGCGCGAGATGGTCCGCGCCTTCGCGCTCGAGGAGGTCGCCCCTGTGGCGCGCCACTTCGATGAGACCCAGGAGTTCCCATGGGAGAACACCAAAAAGATGGCCGACTTGGGCCTCCTCGGCATTCCGTGGAGTGAGGACCTCGGCGGGGCAGGGCTTGATACCATTTCCTTCATGATCGCGATTGAGGAGCTGGCGCGCGTCTGCGCCTCGCACTCAATCACCATCTCTGCCCACACCACGCTCGGCACCTCGCCGATTGTGAACTTTGGCACCGACGCGCAGCAGAAGTTCTACGTGCCGCGCCTCGCCTCGGGGAGTATCCTCGGAGGGTTCGGGCTCACCGAGCCGAACGCCGGCTCGGATGCGGGTGGCACGCAGACCACCGCGGTGAAGAAGGGTGGCAAGTACATCCTGAATGGATCGAAGCGCTTCATCACGCACGGTGGCGTCGGCGAAGTGTTCATCGTCACGGCGGTGACCGATCCCTCCAAGGGGACAAAGGGCATCTCCAGCTTCATTCTGACTAAGGAGACCTGCGACCTCGACCGAGTGAAGGAGCTCGGCATGGGGCACGACCCCGAATTGACACCGATGAAGGGATTCCGCTCGGGGAAGAAGGAGGACAAGCTCGGCTGGCGCGCCTCCGACACGCGCGAACTGATCTTCGAGGACGTCGAGGTGCCGGCCGAGAATCTGCTCGGGGCCGAAGGGCGCGGCTTCATCAACTTCATGAAGACGCTCGATGCGGGACGCATCGGGATTGCGGCGCTCTCGCTGGGCGTGGCGCAGGGCGCCTTCGACGAGGCGCTCAAGTACACGTCGGAGCGGAAGCAGTTTGGGAAGCGCATCGCCGAGTTCCAGGGCGTGCACTTCCAACTGTCGGACATGGCGACGGAGCTGGAGGCCGCAAGGCATCTCGTCTATCACGCGGCGTGGCTGAGCCAGAACGGGCATCCCTTCGGGAAGGAAGCCGCCATCGCAAAGTTGTTCGCGTCGGAGCTGGCGATGCGGAACACAATCAAGGCCGTCCAGCTACACGGCGGGTACGGGTACACGAAGGACTACCCGGTTGAGCGCTTCATGCGCGATGCAAAGATCGGTGAGATCGGAGAAGGGACGAGCGAAATCCAACGGATGGTGATCGCGCGTCATCTGATCGAAGGACTCGGACTCTAAGGACTCGGACGCTAAGGATTCGGGCTGTAAGGACTCGGGCTCAAAGGACTAGGGCTCTAGAGACGCGAGCTCTGTGGACGGTTCTGGTGCGCGCCGGCAGCCGCGTTCCATCCTTGCGCCGGACCGCACAAATCGGTACCAATAGGTTGTCTTTCCGCTCCGACGCCCCGCCGCACCGACGGGGCGTCTTCCGTACCGGGCGCGCTAGCCCGGACCTCCAGAGCCTTGCACGCCCCTGATGCTGGATCGCACGCAACCCCGACTTCTCCTGGCCGTCCCGGCCGCCCTTCGTGGGCGGGCTGTGGTGTCGTGCTGGGCGGTGGCGCCGTGGTCGATCCTGTGTGGGCCCGGGAGCACACCATCAATGAATATCCATGAAGCGCGAGATCCTGATCAGCGCCACGCAACGCGAGATTCGCGTTGCGATCCTCGAGGACGAACAACTCGTTGAACTGCAGGTCGACCGTCCGGAGAACAAGCGGATGGTCGGGGACATCTACCTCGGAAAAGTCGACGCGGTGCAGCCTGGTTTACAGGCCGCGTTTGTCTCGATTGGCACCGAGAAGAGCGCGTTCCTTCACAACTCCGACCTCGCGTACGATGAGGACGGCGATGATGATGACGACGAGGATGGGGACGACGAGGAAGATTCTGCCGATGCAGATGAGGCCGAGTCTGTTGCATCCGGTGATGCCGCGCCTGAGTCCGTGCCTGAGGGTAAGGACGCGAAGGACGCGAAGGACGCCGAGAAGAAGGACGGGCGTGGCCGCGGTCGGGGCGGGCGCCGTCGCCGCAAGGAGCCGCCGCAGATTCAGGACGTCCTGAAGCGCGGGCAGTCCATCATCGTGCAGGTCAGCAAGGAACCCATCTCCACGAAGGGTCCGCGCGTCACCGCGCAGGTCTCGCTCGCCGGGCGATTCCTCGTCTACATGCCATTCGCCTCGCGCCGCGTTGGCGTGAGCCGCAAGATCGGTGAGCGGGCACAGCGCCAGAAGCTCCGCGAATTGGTCCAGGCCGTTCTGCCGAAGGATGCCGGCGGCGTCATTGTCCGCACGGTCTCCGAGGGCGTCACGCAGGAGACCTTTCAGCGCGAGCTCGACACGCTGATCGGTCAGTGGACGCGGATCAATAAGAAGCAGAAGTTCGTCGGGAATCCGCCCAAACTATTGCATCGCGAGACTTCGCTCACGCGGGGAATCATCCGCGACCTCTTCTCCACGAAGGTCGACCGTCTGACCGTGGACTCGAAGCAGGTCCACAATGAGATTGTCGAGTACCTGAAGGAAATCGCGCCCGAGTTGATCGACCGCGTACAGCTCTACGAGGAAAAGGTCGGGCTCTTCGACAAGGAAGGAATCGAGACCGAGATTCGCGACCTCTTCAAGCGCCGATGCGACCTCCCGAGTGGTGGGTATCTGATCATCGAACCCACCGAGGCGTTGGTCTCGATCGACGTGAATTCAGGGCGGTACACGGGGAAGAAGGATCCCGAGAAGACGGTCACGAAGACCAACGTCGAGGCCGCGCGTGAGATTGCCCGGCAGCTGCGCCTCCGCGATGTCGGTGGTATTATCGTCTGCGACTTCATCGACATGGAGACGAAGGCGAATCGCGACCGGGTGCTCCAGGAGCTTCGCCAGCATCTTGGCCGCGACCGCGCGCGCACGAAGGCCTATGCCGTGAGCGATCTGGGCTTGATCGAGATGACGCGCCAGCGCGTGCGCCAGAGTCATTTCCACGCGATGACGGAAGCCTGCCCAATCTGCAACGGGACGGGACGCGTCTTTACGGCCGAAACGATTGTGCGCCGGATGGAGCGGGCGGTCCGTCGCCTGGCGAATGAGGGGCGTCGCGAGGGCATCATCGTGAAGCTCTATCCCGATACCGCGATGTACGTGTTGGAAGAGGAGAAGGAACTCGTGAAGCGCCTCGAGAAGTCGGTCGGATTCACGATTGAGATGCGCGATGACCCGCTGCTCAAGCCGGACGAGTTCAAGCTGGTGGTGAAGGGGGCCGGGCGGGACATCACGAGCCAGTACGCGGTGGCGTAGGAGGGCGGGGCGGCGGGAAGTCCAGCAGGCCTCCAAGTCCCGCAATCCCAGCCACTTGACCCACCCTGCCGGGCTAGGTATTATTTCAGGCTCGAATCATTCCAGCTTCTTATCCGAGTCGTCCGATGTCGTACGCAATCTTCCGCTCCGGCGGCAAGCAGTTCCGCGCTGAGAAGGGCACTACGCTCCGCCTGCCCACCCTCTTGGGTGATGCTGGCGCGACGGTCGAATTCAACGACGTGCTCCTCGGCTCTGACGGCAACTCCGTGATGGTCGGCGTGCCGACCCTCAAGGGCGCCACGGTCACCGCGGAGATCGTCAAGCACGGTCTTGGCGACAAGATCGTCGTCTTCAAGTTCAAGCGTCGTAAGAACTACTCGAAGAAGCAGGGGCATCGTCAGGGCTTCACTGAAGTTCGCATCCGCGACATCACCCTCGGGTAACCGAGAGAGAGGATACCATGGCACATAAGAAGGGCGTTGGCTCCTCCCGGAACGGGCGCGACTCCAACCCGCAGTACCGCGGCGTCAAGAAGTTCGGTGGCGAGAGGGTCATCGCCGGGAACATCATCGTCCGCCAGTGCGGAACGAAGTGGCACCCCGGCAATAACGTGGGCCTCGGCACCGACTACACGATTTACGCCCTGATCGAAGGCGTGGTCAAGTTCGAGCATAAGTCCAAGACGCGCTACAAAATTTCGGTTTATCCGGCTGTGCAGGCTTCATAGGCCCGCGGCACCAAAGTGTGAAAGCCCGGTCGCTCTGTGCGATCGGGCTTTCGTGTTTTAGGGCAGTAGCGTGCGGTCGTGGTGAACATCCTTACGCTACGGCGCCGGAGGCGGCTCTGCAGCTGGGGGCGCCTGAGCTGGGGGCGCCTGAGCTGGGGGCGCCTGAGCTGGGGGCGCAGGAGCTGGGGGGGCGGGAACTGGGGGGGCGGGAACTGGGGGGGCGGCCGACCCGGTCTTGCCGGCCCCTGCCGCCAATTGCTCTTCTAGGGTCTTCGCCTCCGCCTCGCCCTTGCTAAGCGTCTCAAGCATGCGATCCCGCAGCTCCGCCTCGATTTCGCGCCCGTCACGCGTGGCGTGATGCATCGCGTAGCCGAGTGCCTGCGCGGCCTTGTCGGCCTGCTGTCGCACACGAAAGATCTCGATCCGAATCTTGCCTTCGTCGAGCGCACCCCTGGCGGCATTGCCGGCGCGATCCAATTCGGTCTGTAGCTTGTCCCAGAGTCCCATGAGGACCTCCCGTATGTGGGGCACTACGCACTGGAGGTGCCCCGAGGTTTCACCGGCGGCCCAACTTCGGTGACGGCCGTTGCGGAGCTCAGGGTATTCCATCGGGCCTTCGCTCGCGTTCTTCTGGGCGGTTGCTCCCACTTCTCGACTCAACGCCGATGCTCATGATCTCGTCGGGCGCAACGTGATTGCCCGAGCGAACGGCGGCTGCACCATTCACGAGTCCTACGCGACCCCCACGGGCTACGTGGGAACAAGCCTCAACGCGTTTGACGCGTCTCGCGAGCGCTGGAACCAGACCTGGAGCGACAACACCGGCCTGTATCTTCGGCTTGAGGGCGCCTCGCCGCGCCCCGGCGTCATGCGTTTGGAGGGCGCGCGGACGGATGCGCAGCATCGCGCAGCATCGCGCAGCATCGCGCAGATCTGGAACGCATCACGTGGACGAGCAACCCGGATGGATCGGTGCGACAGCTCTGGGAGAGCTCGAGCGACAACGGCGTGACGTGGGCGACGAGCTTCGACCGTCGGTACGTCCGGACCGCCACGGAGCGTTGACAGTTGCCAATGGGCCCGTCGAGCGAACTCGACGGGCCCATGACAAAACGCCGCATTTCTCAATCTCTCTACGGTACTGCATGACGCGTCTGCGCGGCGCCCGCGCAGCGCCCGCGCAGCGCCCGTGGGGCTACGGCCGGTACGGCTTCCCCGGCAGCGTGCGATACCGCTCCAGTAACTGATCCTGACGCGAGGGCCCCTTGTACTCCTGCCCTCGCACCCAGACG